>JBGTEZ010000061.1:0-4817 GCA_041747535.1 Gemmatimonadaceae bacterium | reverse complement strand
CTCGGTGACGATCATAGTTCCGGTCCGCTTCGATGCGAACTTCCGCTTCGATACGGTGCACGGTGGAATCGACAGTGATTTTCCGATGACGCTGACCGGAAAGTTCGGGCCGCGGCACGCGCGCGGGACGATCGGCGCCGGCGGGCGGGATATCAGGGCGAGCGCGGTCAATGGATCTATTGAACTCAGAAAGCAGTAGGGCTGGAAGCCCCACTCAGACTGATTCCGAGATAAACGGCTCGTCCAACACCCGGCTCGAAGTACTTCCCCCCGGCCGCGTTGACGCTCACCGATGAAGCGTAGCGACGATTGAACAGATTGTTCACGCCGAGCGTCAGGTCGCCCCCAGCGCGGCCGACGGATGCTCTGGTGTTGAGCCGGGCGTTGAAGACCGCATAGCCCGGGGCGGTGTCGGAATTCGCGTCGTTGACGAACACGCGATCCGCGACCGTCGCTTCCGCCACCAGACTTCCAGCTGATGTGCGCAAAATGGCGCTGCCCTGGAGGAGCTGACGCGGGATTCCCGGGATACGGTTGCCGGCATAGCGCGCCGTGTCGACGGTGAAGTCGCGGAAGCGGTAATTGGCGTAGGTGTAGGCGGCGGCAATCTCGACCGGCCCTCGCACACCGGCAAATCCCGCTTCGAGCCCCCGCCGCGATGTCCGGCCCGCGTTTCGGAAATAGCGCCGCCCGTTGCCTGCTGGAATGTCGAATGGAATCAATTCGTCGACGACGCTCGTCGCGAAAATCGATAGGTCGTACCGTAAACCGATGGACGCCGCACCCTTGACTCCGGTCTCGTACGTAGTCGATCGCTGCGGTCTGAGCTCCCTGTTGATACCCGCCGCCCCACTCGGCTGATTTCCCAGCTCGGTAGCCGTCGGCGTCTCGAAAGCGCTTGAGATGTTGGCGTATGCACTGTGCGCCGGCGCCATCAGGGCCAGCAACCCGATCGTCGGGCTCACCGCGCCGAGAGATCTTTCACCGGAATCGTCGGGGTTCACGCCGCCGGTCAATCGGTCACGAACCTCGAACCGGATTCGGTCCGCGCGCACGCCACCGCTAAGAGTGAAGCGATCTCCAAGCCGAACCTCGTCGCGGACGTAGGCGCCGATCGACGAGACGAGCTCTCGCTGATCCAGCGTCACGGAGCCTCTCTCCTCGGATACGACCGGGCATGCCGCGGTCGGAGCCGGTGGCATCGGAACGTCATTGCAGTTGGAGTAGTTTCGCCGCAGGTCGTTCTGAAGCTGCAGCTCCGTCCCCGCCGTGAATCGCTGGGGAGCCCCCAGGAAATGGTGGCCGAATCCTCCGCGCAACCCCGCGCCCGAAGTGGTGCGCTCGACGTCGACCACGGCGAACGCGAGCGGATTGTCCAGCGAGCGAGCTCCCAGGTAGCCGAACGCTTCGATGTCACCCGAGTCACCGGCTCGCCGCGCGGTGACACCAACCTGCGACTGCGACACCACTTTGCGCGCCCGCTTCCGTATGGAAAGAGGGTCCGCCATGCGCGGTTCCGCCGATAGCTGTGCTGCCGTGAGCGCTCCGGGATTCTCGGCCAGCGGAGTGCTCATGCCCAGAAACTGGAGCGCCACGACACCCGTACCTGCCTCGAGCGTGACGCGGCCAAACGCGTTGGTCATGCGCTGGCGGGCGTAGTCGCGGAATCCGCTGCTTTCGGTGCGCGCGACGTTGCCCTGATAACCGATGCGGCCCAGCGTCCCGCCTGCCTTGGCTACGAGTCTCTGATTCCCGTAGCTGCCGGCCCACCAGCGTCCTTCGGCGAGTATTGGAACGCGTGCCGGGTCCGCCGACCTCAGGTCCACGACCCCACCGCCCGCGTTTCCGTAGAGCGATGACGCGCTGCCACGAAGCACCTCCACGCGCCCGACAGACTCGAGGTCGAGGTAGTCCACCGGAGTCTGTCCATCGGGGAGCGTCAGCGGGATGCCGTCGCGAAGGATGCGTATTCCGCGAACGCCGAAGGCGGACCTCGCGCCGAAACCGCGGATGGAGATGCGTGGATCCTGCGACGGATTGTTGCGATTGGACACCGCGAGGCCGGGTATCTGCGCCAGCGTCTCGTCGAGGGAAAGGTGCCGCTGTCCCGGGCGCGATGAATCAGGCCTTGTCACTGTTATCGCGAACGGCAGCTCGAGCGGCGACCGATGGGCGCCACGGGTGACTTCGACCACTACCGGGTCAAGACGGGCGATTCCCGAATCCGGGACCTGGATGGCGAGCGAACCGACCAGAAAAAGCGCGAACATCAGCCTTCGTCGAGGACTTTCCTCACGGTCTGGATGAGCGCTTCAGATGTGAACGGCTTCTGCAGGAACGCTCTCGACGGCTCGACGAAACCTCTCCGCACGATGTCGTCATCGGTGTATCCCGACATGTAGAGCGATTTAATCGTCG
This sequence comes from Gemmatimonadaceae bacterium, assembly GCA_041747535.1. Classification (GTDB taxonomy): domain Bacteria; phylum Gemmatimonadota; class Gemmatimonadetes; order Gemmatimonadales; family Gemmatimonadaceae; genus UBA4720. The sequence continues at coordinate 2,399 of JBGTEZ010000061.1, read as the reverse complement.
GACGTATACCGGTCAGCTTCTCGACCAGACCGCGGCCGTTGAGTCCCGGCATAACGATGTCCGTCAGCACCATGTCGATGTGCCCCTCTTCACGCGTGGCAATCTCCATCGCTGCTCTCCCGTGTTCGGCCGCGAGAACGCGGTAGCCCTGCTTTTCCAGGATACGGCAGGCAAGACTTCTGACGGCGTCCTCGTCTTCGACGAGTAGAATGGTCTCCGATCCGTGCGGCGCCACCTTGGCCATGGCCGGGCCCTCGCCCGCGCTCGTGAATGCGGCCGCGGCGCTCACTTCGGGGAGATACACCTTGATCGTCGAGCCCAGACCGGGCTCGCTGTAGATCCAGACATAGCCGCCCGACTGTTTCACGATTCCATAGACGGTGGCGAGCCCGAGACCGGTGCCTTTTCCGGCTTCCTTCGTGGTGAAGAAGGGGTCGAAGGCGTGCTCCTTGGTGTCCTTGTCCATTCCGATTCCCGTATCGCCTACGGTCAACGCGATGTAGCGTCCGGGAATGACCGGTGAATGCTCGCTCGAATAGTTCTCGTCGAGCGCGGTGTTGAGCGTCTCGATGGTGATTCGGCCACCCTGGGGCATCGCATCGCGGGCATTGACGACCAGGTTGACGAGGACCTGCTCGAGCTGACCCGGATCGGCGACGACGTAACCACGCGCACCGGGGCTGGATGATATGGTGATGTCCTCACCGATCAGGCGCCGCAGCATCGGCTCGAGGCTGGTGACGACCGAGTTCAGATCCAGCACCCGTGGCTGGAGTATCTGCTTGCGGCTGAACGCGAGCAGCTGGCGCGTCAGTGCCGAGGCGCGATCCGCGGCGTTTCGGATCTGCGCCACATCCGCGGCGCGCGGATCGGCAGGGTCGAGACCTTCGATGATGATCTCGGTGTTGAGCCGGATGACCGTCAGCAGATTGTTGAAGTCATGCGCGATGCCGCCGGCGAGGCGCCCGACCGCATCCATCTTCTGCGACTGCCTGAACTGCTCCTCGAGTGACCGCCGCTCGGTGAGGTCGATCGACACTCCCACCAGCCCGAGGATTTTCCCCTTGTCGTCGAGAAACGGCGAGCTGGTGAGAAGCGCGGGGAAGGCCTTTCCTGCTTTGCCCTGTACGAGAAACTCGCCGGTCCAGCTGCCCCCGGCCGTCGTGCGCTCGACGATCTCAGCTCCGTGATCGCGGAGAAACGGAGCGGGGGTCAGCTCCTGAACGCGCTTTCCGACGGCCTCGCCCGCCGTCCAGCCGTAGAGATTCTCGGCGAACTTGTTCCAGAATATCACCACGCCCTCGGGATCCGTTGCGACGACTGCCTGCTGCACGGCGTTGAGGAGCTGGGCCTGGAATCTGATTGCCGCTTCCGAAAGTGTGCGCTCGGTCACGTCGGTAATCGCGCCGATCATTCGCACCGCCGTGCCGCTCGCGTCGCGCGTGACGTAACCACGGTCGACCACCACGGCGTACGTTCCATCGGCCCGGCGATACCTGTACTGATCGCTCCAGCCCGCGCTCCCATGGTCGATTACGCCGTAAAGCCCCGCCGTGACCCGTTCGCGGTCATCCGGGTGGAGGTGCTCGTGCCACCACTCGATGTGCGGACGAATGTCGCCTTGACGGTGGCCGAATACTGTTTCGACGGCGTCGTTCCACACCAGCGCGTTGGAGCGAAGGTCCCAGTCCCAGATGACGTCGTTCGTGGCGCGGGCGACCAGCCGGAATCTCTCGTCGCTTGCGCGGACAGAACGCTCTGCCAGCCTCTGCTCGGTCACGTCCACGACGATTCCCACCGCTGCGACGACCTTGCCCTCCGAATCGCGGACGGGAGCCGAGCTCATTCGAATGAAGCCCTGCGTACCGTCGCCGCGGTGAATGCGGATCTCTTCGCCGCGCACGGACTCGTTGCTGAGAACGGTGCGAGCGAGCGGCCAGTCGAGCGGCCCGAGCGGGCGATCATCTTCCGTGAAGCCGACAAGCTCGCTGTAGCCGTTGAGGTCGGCGGCCGGCTTGAACGCCGTTCGGAAGATCTCGGTCATCTTTGCGTTGACTGACACGAGGCGTCCGGATGGAACTTCAACGACGATGAACCCAACCGGCATCTGCTGCTGGACGGCGTGGGCAAGCGTGCGTTCAGCCACGACCCGGAGCTGAAGATCCTGCATCGCGCGTTCGGCGATCCGACGCTGGACCTCTGACATGACCGAAGCGGCGACCAGCCGAAGCACGTCCACATCGCGCTCGGTCCAGGCTCGTGGTTTCGAGTCAAGGGCACACAGCGCACCAAGTACCTGACCATGCGCGGTGATAAGAGGTACCCCCGCGTATGCCCTGACCGTCACCTCATCGGGTTTCTCGCCGTTGCGCAACGCTTCCGCGACGACGACCTCGGCG
>JBGTEZ010000060.1:0-8663 GCA_041747535.1 Gemmatimonadaceae bacterium | reverse complement strand
CTTCCGTTCGCGCTGGCGTCGGCGGCGGGGTGGGAGTCGGGGCTGGGTCTGGAGTCGGGGTGGCGCCCGGGTCAGTCGGCGTCGGAGAGTCGGCCTTGCACGCGAACAGGACGACGAGCGGCAAAATGGCCAGGACTCTTCGGATCGACTTGCTGGATAGCATATTCAGCCTCATTTGTGGATGGCAGAAATGAACTGCCCGCATCTCTAAAACCAGCCCAACACTCGGCGATAGCACCGCATCGGACAGGTGTTTACAAGGGCGATATTCATGCCATTTGACCACATGCGGCCTGAGCTCGGCTATGCGTGGCCAGGCTCGAGTTGCGCCAGCCCTCACGCGCTCTGGTGAGCGACCGGGTTGATGAAGACGTGATTTCCCAATAACTTGCGAGGCTGCAGGACAGGTGGCCGAGTGGTTGAAGGCACCGGTCTCGAAAACCGGCATACCTGCAAGGGTATCGAGAGTTCGAATCTCTCCCTGTCCGTTCTAGTAGCTGGTCCGAAGGCCGCGCGGAGCCCTGTTGTCCGCAGTTCTCGATGGTTGCTGCCGCAATGATTTGATGCTGGGACGGGTGGCCGAGTGGTTTAAGGCGCACGCCTGGAAAGTGTGTGTACGTTAATAGCGTACCGTGGGTTCGAATCCCACCCCGTCCGTTCCGAGTCCTTATCCCGCTTTTACTTAGCGCGGTGTGGGCGGGATCGTCGTTTTCAGCCCGGTTAGGGCTTGGTGTCGGTTCCGGTGTCGGTTACTTCGTGCGAAACTGGAACTAACCGGCCGCCGTAACCTTCTTTCGGGTTGCCAGAGCCTGGCGCTGGATCTCCATCTCGGGTTGCTGGTAAACCCGTAGAACCGTCTCAGGATTCGTCCAGCCGCCCATATACGCCAGATCGCGGAGGTTGGTGGCTTTCAGCTCGGAGGCGAATTTTGTTCGTGCTGAGTGGAAGCCCGCCCAAGAGACATGCGCTAGCCCTGCATTCGCCTCGGCGCGTTGCCACCACTTATTGGCGGTGTGCATTGCCTGTAGTTCAACTCTACCCAGGCCCACGTCTCTCAACTGCATGCCCCGCTTGCGACTATGACCGCAAACGGGTTTGTCGCTTCCGCGCGAAATCGGCTTGCAGTCGATTGCTGCTGTCGGCCTCAGCAGGTCCGCCGGACGTCTCGGGAACCTCTCGGGCGTCTCCGGACTTACCATAAGATTGGACGTATTTCCGATTTGCTCGCAGCGATGGTGCCATGCTCTGGAACCAAGAACCCCTCAGGCGGCTTATACGAAAAGTGATCGGCGCTTCTCCCGACTCGCGCACACCTGACGAGCGTTTTCGCGACGAGGCACTTCCGCATTTGCCCGCGGTAACGCGATTCGCGCTGTCCCTCACTCGTGATGAGTCGGATGCCGAGGATCTCGTTCAGGAGACTTATCTGCGTGCTTTTCGTGCGTGGGATCAGTTTGTCCCGGGCTCGGAGTGTCGTGCATGGCTGTTCACAATCTGCCGCAATACGCACTTCCGCACTTCGCTCCGCGAGCAGCGTGTGGTGGCCTATGAAGACGCGGAGCTGGAGGCGCTCGGGGCGGCGGCGGTCCACGCTGCCGCGCAAGCGGACGGATTAGAGGATGTGTTTTCCAGAATGGACGTGATGGAAGCGATCCGCGCCGCCGTCGATGCGCTGCCGGACCCGTTCAGGGAAGTAGTGGTGCTCGTTGATCTTGAAGAGCAGAGCTATGAGGATGCTGCACGTGTCCTCGAGATCCCGAAGGGAACGGTGCGCTCAAGGCTTTTTCGCGGGCGGCGGCTGTTGCAGGAACAACTTATTGAACATGCGCGCGATGCCGGTATAGCAAGGAAAAGGCGTCCGAACGACGGCCTGGAGGGAACCTCAAATGATGACTGAGATGCTTGACTGCGACGCCGTAATGCGCCAACTGTGGGACTATCTCGATGGTGAACTCACGCCGGATCGGGAAGAAGTGGTGCGGGCGCATCTCGCAATGTGCAACCGCTGCCATCCGCAGCAGGACTTCGAGCAGTCGTTCCTGCGTGCTCTGTCCGCGAGCCGGCGCGAGCACTTACGTCCTGATGCGATCAAGGTGCGGGTGCTCGCGGCGCTCAGAGCGGACGGGTTTGCGGCCTAGACTGGGTCAGGCCTGCGCGGGATTAGCATGCCGCGCCTCATCCGGCTGCCCGTAAATAGCGCCGAGGGTCGTGCCGGACACGAGGTGGCCGATAAGGCTCCCCATAGCCGGGGCCACCGCTCCGCCAGAGGCGGGCATCCCATCATCGGCGTGACGACGAGCATCGCGAGAATCCACGTTCTGGGTATGCCCATCATCAGCGCAACCCAGAGCCCGATTGCAGTCATGACGAGCGCCCACCAATCTGCCAGCGACGGCACGCGCCCAATTGCGTTCCTTTTATTGACTCCGGAGAGAAGGTTCACCAAGGAAAGCTGTGACCGCCGGCCCTGGTTCCCGACGGTGCTTACCTATGGCTCGATCCGGACGCCCCGCCAAAAACCGATCCGATCCCGCACCATTGAGGCGGCTGGCTTTGGCTCGGGATATTCCCACGCAGCGTCGATGTTCGTGGATCCAGTCACCTTGATCGAGTAGTACCGCGCTTTGCCTTTCCAGGGACAAGCGCTTCGATGATCGCTTGCCTCCAACAACTGCCAGTTGACCTGCTGTTTCGGGAAGTACGTGAATCCATCGACCACGACCACATCGTCGCTCTCTGCGACGACGGTATCTGCCCAGACTGCTCGTGCCATTGACAGCGCTCCTGCAAGGGACGGCGATGCGTTGACGAATCGCCCCCCAGTCAAGCCGCCTCGAGAGAGATAAGTTCCGGGTAAGCGCACAACCGGCCAACGGGGCGGGAGGGACCAAGCCGCCAAGTCATCGGGAACTTCCGGCACCCGCAAAGCCTTGACCATCCAGCATGGCATCGATAACTCGCGGCACCCACTACGACCTCGCGGTGATTGGCGCCGGCCAGGGCGGCGGGCCCCTCGCCGGCGCATTTGCGCGCGCAGGTAAGCGCGTCGCGCTGATCGAGCGCTCGCATGTCGGTGGCACATGTATCAATGAAGGCTGCACTCCCACGAAGACGATGATTGCGAGTGCTCGTGTGGCGCACGTGACACGGCGGAGCGCGGATTACGGGGTGCACGCGGGTGACATCCGAATCGACCTTGGCAGGGTGCGCGAGCGGAAACGAGAAATCGTGTCGAGCTTCCGGCAGGGAAGCGAAGGAGCGCTCGAGCGCGCCGGGGTCGAGCTGATTCGGGGCACCGCCCGCTTCGTCGGGGAGCGCGCAATCGAGGTCGCGAGTTCCGAGAATGGCCGTGAGATCACGGCGGACGTCGTTGTAATCGATACCGGGTTGGGGCCCTCCGTCCCCCCAATCGAAGGGCTCGATCGCGCGCCCTATCTCACGTCGAGTTCCATCATGGAGCTGTCGGAGGTTCCGGAGCATCTCATTGTGATTGGCGGCGGGTACGTCGGGCTGGAATTCGCGCAGATGTTCCGCCGGTTCGGGAGCAGCGTCACGGTCGTGCAACGTGAAAACCAGCTGCTGCCGCACGAAGACGTCGACGTCGCTGATGAGATCAAGACCATACTTTCAGACGACGGCATCCGGATCCTGCTAGGCGGTGAAGTCACGAGCGTGGGCGAGCGGGGGAACAGCCTGAGGCTCGCCTATGACACGCGCGACCGGTCATTCCCGGGTTCAGTCACTGGCTCCCACATTCTCGTCGCGGCGGGTCGCGTCCCGAACACCAACGACCTGCAGCTCGCGGCCGCTGGCGTCGAAACGGACGCGCGCGGATTCATCCGTGTCAACGAGCGGCTCGAGACGACGGCGCCGGGTATCTTTGCGATTGGCGACGTGAACGGAGGCCCGGCGTTTACGCACGTCTCATACGACGATTTCCGAATTTTGCGCACCAATCTTCTGGGTAACGGCGGGGCAGCTACGACTGGCCGGCTCCTGCCGTACACTGTCTTCCTCGATCCGCAGCTCGGCCGAATCGGCATGACCGAGCGCGCGGCCCGTGCGGCGGGCAAGCCCATAAAGATCGCGAAGCTCCCGATGACGAGCGTTGCTCGCGCGCTCGAGGTCGACGAGACTCGGGGCTTCATGAAGGCCGTCGTAGACGCCGAGTCGGGACGGATTCTGGGCGCCGCCGTGCTCGGGATCGAGGGAGGAGAGATCGCCGGCCTGCTCCAGATCGCGATGATGGGGAATCTCCACTACGGCGTACTCCGGGACGGGATTTTCTCTCACCCGACGCTGGCGGAGGCACTGAACAACCTTTTTACGGCGATGGACAAGAGTGGCTGAGTGCACGTCGATCGTGGCCTTTGTCGCGAGCCCGGTTCGGCGGGCACATCGAGTAGTCAGCCGGCAAGTACTGCTCAGAGGAGTAGGAAGCGATGAGTAAATCCCAGTCCGATGCCCTGGTCTTCTTTGGCGCCACGGGGGATCTGGCTTTCAAGAAGATTTTTCCTGCGTTGCAGGCAATGGCCAAACGCGGCCACCTTGATGTACCGGTCGTTGGCGTAGCCCGGCCTGAATGGACTGTCGAGCAGTTCCGGGCTCGGGCCCGCGCCAGCCTTGAACAGCACGGTGGAATCGATCCCGTCGCTTTTGAGAAGCTCCGTGGCCTGTTGCGCTATGTGAGCGGCGACTATTCTGACGCGACGACGTTTCAGGCGCTGCGCGAAGCCCTGGGCGCAGCCCAGCGACCGGCGCATTACCTGGCCATCCCTCCCCAAATGTTCGCCTCGGTGGTGGCACATCTGCAACAGTCCGGCTGTACCAAGGGTGCGCGCGTGCTCGTCGAGAAGCCTTTCGGGCGAGACCTTGCCTCCGCGCGGGAGCTCAATCGGATCCTGCTCGAATCCTTCGACGAGTCAGCGATCTTCCGCATAGATCATTATCTCGGGAAGCGGCCGGTGAACAACCTGCACTTCTTCCGCTTCGCGAACGCGTTTCTGGAGCCGATCTGGAACCACAACTACATCGAGAGCGTGCAGATCACTCTGGCGGAAGACTTCGGCGTCCAGGGCCGAGGCGGCTTCTACGAAGAAACGGGCGCCATCCGCGATGTAATACAGAACCACCTGTTCCAGGTGCTGACCAATCTGGCCATGGAACCGACAGTCAGCACCGATAGCGAGTCCATTCGGGATGAAAAAGTCGAAGTCCTCAAGGCTATCCCTCCGATCGAGACGAAGGATCTCGTGCGCGGGCAGTTCAATGGCTATCGAGGCGAGGAGGGTGTGGCGCCGAATTCGAGAGTAGAGACATATGCCGCCCTGCGACTGAAGGTTGATACAGAACGCTGGCAAGGCGTCCCCTTCTTTCTCCGAGCCGGGAAATTCCTGCCCATCACCTTCACGGAAGTCGTGGTTCGCCTCCGCCCGCACGCGACCATGTATCAAGACCTAAATCTGAGACCAAACGCTCTGCGATTGCGGATCAGTCCTGAAATCCTTTTCGCGCTTGACCTGAATGTGCTTGGCCCCGACGACCAGAAGACAGGGCAGCGAGTGGAAATGGTGGCGTGCCGCGAACAGAGCGCTGATGAGATAACTGCCTACGAACGAGTGCTCGGGGACGCCATGGAAGGAGACGCCACCCTGTTCGCGCGGCAGGACTATGCGGAAGAGGCGTGGCGCATCGTCGATCGGGTCTTGAAGGCGGACACGCCGGTCCACGAATATGAGCCGAAGACCTGGGGCCCGGCCGAGGTCGACAAGATCGTCTCACCCGCCGGAGGCTGGCACAACCCGGTCGTCGGTCTCGGTGCAGCCACATAGACGCGAGGAACGAGACATGACAACCGTGAAAGTGAGTCCGACCAGCGGAGATCCATATCTCTGTGACCGGCTGAGCCGCCTGCTCATGGTGCAAGCCGGGGAACTGACCGCGCGGTGGGCCGAGCTGCTTTCCGATCGGCTGCGCGCGGCGCTTTCGCCGTATCCCACGCCGGAGGACCCGCAGCTTGTCCAAGGCATTGCGAGCTGCCTCGCGGGACTCGAGCCCCGGATGGTCTGCACCATGGAGCTCATACAGCGGGCGCGGGCGCTCGGTGAAGCCGCCGAATCCAGGGACATCTCCCCCGAGCTGGTACTCGATGGGTGCAACGTGTTGAACGAGATGCTATGGGGGAAGATGGGCGACGTACTCGCCCTGTCGGCCGAGGCGGATGGGCGGTCGGTCAGCGCCTGCGTCCGTCGGCTGCACGAGGCGATGATCGTGGTCATTCGCGGGGTGACGGACGCCTACTTCCGGGCTCATCAAGTGCGGGACGAGCGAGACGAAGCGCGGCTGAAAAGCTTCAACCGGATGCTCGGTCACGAGCTGAAGAATCCGATTGCGACGATCCACGGCGCGGCGTCCTTGTTGTCGGAGGAATTGGTCGCCATGGATGCGGAGCGCCGTGTTCATTTCATCTCGATGGTGCGCAGGAACGCCGAGCGCGCGACCGCCCTTGTGAACGACCTGCTCGCGCTGACAACGGCCGAGCGAACCGACGCCGCCAATGCGCCAAGTCCCGTACCGCTCGACGAGGTCGCGCATCAGGTGAGGACGCGGCTTTTGGACGAGGCGGATCTGTGCGCCGCCCGCATCGATATCGAAGGTTCGCTTGCCAGGGTGATCGTGGACGCGCGCGCGCTGGATCTCGTGCTCACGAACCTTATCTCGAATGCGATCCGATACCGCGACCCCGGAAAGACCGACCGATACGTGCACGTGTCGGCCAGGCAGAACGACGAACCGGGCCAATGGACGGTGACGGTGGCCGACAACGGTCTGGGAATCCCCACGGACGCGAGGGACCGCGTCTTCGAGCGATTCTACCGCGCTGATGCCGTGCGCGAGATCCCCGGCACCGGCCTCGGCCTGAGCATCGTGCACGATACGGTGAAAGGATGGAAGGGACGGGTAGGATTCGATTCCACGGAGGGGGTGGGAACGTCGTTCTGGTTCACCCTGCCCGCAATGGTGAGCAGCGGAGCCCTGATTGACGGGAATGAGAAAGCGGCGTACCCGGGCTGAGCAACGAGCTCACCTTGGCAGTGATCGCGCCTAAGCGCACGCGTCCGACCGTGACGTGAACCCGCGATTATTTCTTTGACAGCTTGTTAATCACGACGACCAGCAGGACCACCACCAATACGCCGATCACCGTCCAAATCCACATCCCTCCGCCCATCCATCCGCCTGAATGGTTCATCATAACCCCCCTTTCGTTGCGCTGCGACCAGCCCACGACTGGGCAATCCAAAACGTGAGCGGAGGCAGCAGCGTCATTTGGAGTAGCGGCCACAGGCCCGCGCCGAGCACGGACACCACGGGCATGCGCTCCGTGTACGACCAGCGCCCGGCGGCCAGCGCCGCATGTTCCACCAGCGTCGCATAAGCCAGCCCCAGAACTGCCGCCGTGGCGTAAATGTTCCAGCGGTCGCGCAAGCCCCAGCCCAGATCGCCAGCGGCCAGCGCTCCCGCCGCGAAAATGCCCAAGATGATTCCCACATCACCTACCGCCGCCCGCGTGCACAAACCGAGCGTGCTCGTCCAGGCACGTCCCGCCGTTTCGACGTAGGCGGACATCTGCGCCATTTCCCAGATTCCGTTCAAAACGAAACTCGCCAACACCATGGTCGCAAAGAACCGCCCCAACCGCCGCCAAGGCAGGCTGGTATGTGCGCTGGATGCGCAGCCTCCGGCGTTCCCTTCACCGTCGTCGAGCACTGCGACATGGATTCCGTGCCCATCTGCATGTGCTGCATCGCGCCCCATTGCGGCCGAACTCCCTTTCCATGTGAAACCTGAGGTCCGCCGTACGGCGATCGTTGTCGAGCCGCGTGCGTTGTCCACGTCGAACAGGAAAGCGAATGTGGCGGGAAGCGAACGTTGGCGAGTTTTCTTTTTTATGAGTTAATGGACGAAGCACTTTTTAGTTGCGCTTCTGCAATGCTTGGTCCAAAGCCGATACCCGCCTTTGAACGCGTTGGAATTGTCTCCCCGGCGCGTGTCACTTCAAGGCTCGCATCTCCTGCAACTGCGCCAAGTCGTACTGAAGCAGGTCGCCAATGTGTTCGAGGCTGATGTCGGCGGCCGGATAGTCGGCTAGATTCTTCGGGTCGAGGGCGTAATGGCCCTGCCGCACGAACACGGTGGTGACGCGCGAGCCCCAGCTTTTCTTGACGGCGCTGAGGAGACGCAGTTTGTCCTCCACCAGCACGTAATGTTCGGCGGGGCAGCGCTCAGCCACATCGGCGAGTTCCTTTTCCTTGTGCAGATAAATCAGGACACGGCCGGTCACCGCATCAAACAGTCCGGAGCGGTCCACCTTGCGCGGCTGGAAGACCACATCACCGTCGGAGAGGAGGGCCGGCGGCCCCCATTGCGCGACGTGTTCGATGACCTCGAGCGCGCGGGGAAAGAGGCGGTCGGCAAATGGATACTCCAGCAAGAAGCGGGAGACGGTGAAAATGCCCGGGTCGTGCGGATACTTGCCGCGATAGCGTTGCAATGCACCCAGGTAATCCGCGTAGCCAAGCTCCGTTCGCAGTTGCTCGAAAATGCTCCAGTAATGCTGCGCGCACTCGGTGCCCACTTCGCGCTCGAGGTGGCCGTGCAGG
>JBGTEZ010000059.1:0-4174 GCA_041747535.1 Gemmatimonadaceae bacterium | reverse complement strand
ATCTTCCGCGCCACCAGAGTCATCATCAATACGGCGGCGCAAGGGCGCCCGCAGGTGGTTCGCCTGCAGATGCCACCCGACCCGCACCGCTCGACGGTCACCGATCACCTGGCGTGCGAGGGAAGCGTCGTGTGCGACCTGCAGTGGTACCCTGACGGCTCGCACGTGGCGTTCGTATCGAGCTCGCGCGATCACAAGAGCGCGTGGGTGCGGGTTGCCGACGCGCGCACGGGAGCGGTGCGGACGCTCTTCGAGGAGCGGATGCCGACGCAGGTCGGCAACGCGTCGATGACCGAGAATCTGTGGCGTGCGGTGCCCGGCTCGAACGAGCTGATCTGGTGGTCCGAGCGCGACAACTGGACCCAGCTTTACCTCTACGATCTTACCACCGGAAAGCTCAGGAACCGCATCACGACCGGTGAGGGAAACGTGATCGAGATTCTCCGCGTCGACGAGCGGGCGCGAGCCATTTACTTCAGCGCGTCGGGAAAAGAGGCCGGACGAGATCCCTACTTCCAGCATCTCTACAGAGTCGGCTTCGATGGCCGCGGCCAGAGGCTGCTCACGCCCGAGAACGCCAATCACCGCGTGTCGGCGTCGCCGGACGGCAAATTCTTCGTCGACAGCTACTCCACTCCCGACACGCCGCCGGTGACCGTCCTCCGGGACATTGATGGAAGAGTTATCCAGACGGTCGAGCGCGCCGACGTCTCACGTCTGCGCGCGATCGGGTGGAAGCCGCCGGCACCGGTCAGGATCAAGGCGAGGGACGGTATCACCGACATCTACGGCCTCATGTACACGCCGTCGACGCTCGATTCAACCCGGAAGTATCCGATCGTCAATCGCATCTACCCGGGTCCACAGTCCGGCAGCGTTGGCACCCGCAGCTTCTCGCCCGCGCGCGGCGACAACCAGGCGCTGGCCGAGCTGGGCTTCGTGGTGGTGGAGATCGACGGAATGGGGACGCCCGGGCGCTCCAAGGCCTTCGCCGACGCGTATTACGGCCGCATGGGTGACAACACCCTGCCCGACCAGATCGCCGGGATGCGCGAGCTGGCGCGGAGGTACCCGTTCATCGACATCGAGCGCGTCGGGATCTGGGGACATTCCGGCGGCGGGTTCGCGGCCGCTGCCGCGATGTTCCGGCACCCTGACTTTTTCGACGTGGGCATCGCCGAGTCCGGCAATCACGATCAGAGAAACTACGAAGACGACTGGGGCGAGCGTTACCAGGGCCTACTCGTCAGGACGGACAGCACCGACAACTACGCGGCCGAAGCAAACCAGATCCATGCCGGCAATCTTCGCGGGAAGCTCCTGCTGGCCCACGGCTGGATGGACGACAACGTGCCCCCGTACAACACGCTGCTGGTGGTAGACGCGCTGATCAAAGCGGGCAAGGACTTCGATCTGGTCATTCTCCCCCATGCGCGCCACGGGTACGGACAGGACGGCAATTACATGATGCGGCGTCGCTGGAATTATTTCGTGCGGCACCTGCTGGGAGTCGAGCCGCCCAGGGAGTATCGGATCGGCGGGGCGCGGCGCGATCCCTGAGCGATCCGTTTCAAGCCGGGCCCAGGTGCGCAAGCCGGCCCCGGCCTGCAACAAGCTCATCGATCGCTGCGCCGTCGGTGTGATAAGAAAACGACTGTAGCGTGATATGAAAACGACATATGCGCGGCCCCCAAAGTGCAAAGTAAAATCGTCTCGGCATCACCGAACCGCGGTGCCCCGCCAAATACCCTAATCGGGATTAGACCAATGACTCGCTTCCTCAGACTCCCCGGCGTTATCGCGCTCGCGGCCGCAGCAGCGTGTAGCACCGACACAACCGCGCCAACTCTCGAACCGCCCGCGGATTTCAACAGGGCGAAGCAGTCCCCCGCTTCGGGAAGAATCGTCGTGTCAGAGACCGACATCACACGCCAGCTCGAGAACACTCCGCCAACGAACAACTGGGTCTTCTACTACAGGCTCCCGACATCAACAGGGACCTTCGTCACCGGCCCGGGCAATCCGCCGATGGGCGTGGGAAGCTTCGAGATGAATACTCCGACCGACCTGGACAAGGGAACGATCTTCAACTACGACCACATCCAGACCGAGCTCGCCGATATTTCCGACATCGGCTATGCGACGTACCGGCGTCCAGCGTCAACGGACGGAGTCGCGCTTCCGTCGATCAACATTCAGGTAGACAAGGACGGAGGAGCGCTGCTTCCTGGTGATTTTCTGACGCTTGTGTACGAGCCCTACCTGAACGGCGCCACAATCCAGGAAGGTGAATGGCGAACCTGGGATGCGATTCCCGGCACGTGGTGGGCGTCGCAGCCGATCATCCTCGATGGGGCGCCGTGTGCGAGGCAGAGTTGCACGTTCTCGTGGAACGCTTTCGTGGCCGCCTACCCCAATGCCACGATCGTCGGAGGTTTCGGCGTGAACCAGGGCTCGTTTAACGCGGGACTCTTCGCGGCGGCCGACGGTCTGACCATAAGTCACAACGGCTCAACGTGGACCTATGACTTCGAGCCGTTTCGCGGGCCGTCAAACAGGGACGAGTGCAAGGACGGCGGCTGGGAGAATCTGAGAGACGCTGACGGCGAGCCGTTCAAGAACCAAGGCGAGTGCGTCGCCTACGCGAACAAGACGTCGCGATAGTCAGACAGCGTAGAACAAGGCCGGCGCACTTCGAAGGGAGTGGTGCGCCGGGAGGCCCCGTCCGTGTAGCGAGACCGGGGGGAGTGACCGTGAGACTGAGCCGCGCGTTCAGACCCGCGCAGGGATCCATGTTGGCGAGTCAACGGAGCCGGACGGGACGGCGGTGGGTGTCCTCGTAGGCCGCGTCCGGCGTAGCGAGAGACTCGCGCCCTTGGACACTGCCACGGTCTCTCCCTGCACAACCGCGAGGCTCGATGCGTGTAAGCCGGCTAGCGGCCGAAGGGGACACCCACCACCGTCCCTGCCAGAGATGCCTGCTACGCGACGGACATGTACGTGCGCCCCGCTCTAAATGCGCGGCCCCGCTATTCGTTCGAGGTCAGCCAACCCGGCGAGCACATCGCGCGGCTTGGAGCCGTCCGGCGGGCCCAAAATCCCCGCGAGATGGAGCTGGTCGATGATGCGCGCCGCCCGGCCGTAACCGACCTTGAGCCGCCGCTGGAGCAGCGACGTCGAGCCGTGCTGGTTCTGGATCACGATCTCCGCCGCCTCGCGGAACAGCTTGTCGCGATCGGTATCGTCCAGATCCTCGCCATCCGACCCACCGGCTTCCTCCGCTTCTTTCTTCCGGATCGACTCGATGATGTCTTCCTCGCTCGGCCGCTCATCCACGATAAGCCCCTGCGCCTCGAATGCGGCCTTCCGCTGCTCGCGCCGCAGCTCGTACCACCCGGTGAGCCGCTCGGTGTCCTCGCTGGAGATGTAGGCCCCCTGGAGGCGTGCCGGCTCGGACTTCCCCGGCGGAATGAACAGCATGTCGCCGTTGCCGAGGAGTGATTCGGCGCCCATGCCGTCGAGGATGGTGCGGCTGTCGACCTGGGACGCCACGCGGAACGCGATCCTGCTCGGGAAGTTCTCCTTGATAAGTCCGGTGATGACGTTCACGCTCGGGCGCTGGGTCGCGAGAATGAGATGGATTCCAATGGCTCGAGCCTTTTGCGCCAGCATCGCCAGCGGCGTCTCGACCTCTCCCTGCACCGTCATCATCAGGTCCGCCAGCTCGTCGATGATGAGAACGATGTAGGGGACAATCCCGCCGGAGTACTCGAGGTTCTCGAAGGCTATTTCCTTGTGCTTCGCGTTCTTGAGCGGCGCGCCTTCCTGAACCTTGCGATTGAAATCCTGGATGTTTCGCGCGCCGTTGGCGGCGAGGAGCTCATAGCGGTGCTGCATCTCGAACACCGCCCACTAGAGCACGGCGGCGGCATCACGGTTGTCGGTGACGACTTTGTGCCTGAGATGCGGCAGGACGTTGTAAACGGAGAGCTCCACCATTTTCGGATCCACCATCAGAAAGCGCAGCGTCTCGGGAGTGTGGCGGTAGACCAGACTCGTGATCAGCGTGTTGATGCAGACGGACTTGCCCGAGCCAGTCGCACCGGCAATGAGGAGGTGCGGCATCTTCGCCAGATCGGCGATGACGGGCCGGCCTTCCAGATCTTTTCCGAGC
>JBGTEZ010000058.1:0-4308 GCA_041747535.1 Gemmatimonadaceae bacterium | reverse complement strand
TACGACCGATGGCAGCAGCATCACCACCTTCAAGGCGATCGGCGTTCTCGTCCGCCTCGTCATCTGGATCATCCTCGGCCTCATCGCATTATGGACGCTCGGTATTCCGGTCAGGCCGCTACTCGCGGGACTCGGGATCGGCGGACTGGCGATCGCTTTCGCGGTCCAGACCACGCTGGCCGATCTTTTTGCCGCGATCGCCATCGTGGTAGACAAGCCGTTCGTCATTGGAGACTCGATCTCCGTGGAGAATTACCGCGGCAAGGTCGAGCACATCGGGCTGAAGACGACACGGGTGCGAAGCGACTCGGGAGAGCAGATCGTTTTCTCGAACGGCGAGCTGCTCAAGAGCAAGATCAGGAATTATTCGCGCTAGAGCGCAGCACTCTCACTCGGTGCACGAGCAAACTTAAAGGGGATGCAAGTTTCGAGTGAACGGTCTTGAGTAGTGAGTCATCAGTGGTTTTCAGTATTGCGCACGAACTGGAAACCACTGATGACTGATCACTGACCAGCTGTCGACTCAAGACTTGCATCCCCTTTAACCGCGCTGGGGCGATGTCCGCTGGCCAGTTAGACGAGCCTCGCTTCAACGGTAATGTCGACATTCCCCTTGAGCGCCTTCGAAACAGGACATCCCTCTTTCGACTCGTTGGCAATCTGCTCGAACTTCACCTTGTCGATCTTGGGCACGGTCGCCTGAACGTTCAGCTTGATCCTGGTGATGCCGAATCCGCCCGGCACGGCTTCGACGGTGCAGGCAGCCGAAGTCTCTACCTTCGTCGGGGGAGTGCCCGCTTTCTCGAGCGCGCCGCTCAGCGCCATGCTGAAACACGCCGCTTCGGCCGCGGCGAGAAGCTCTTCGGGATTCGATCCGGTTCCGCTCTCGAACCGCGAGCTGAAGTTGTACTGCCCGCCGATTGCGCCACTCTCTCCCTTGAAGCTTCCCTTCCCGCCTTTCAGTCCGCCTTCCCAGACGGCAGTCGCTTTTCTTGTCGGCATTTCCTCTCCCAGGTGCGTGTTTTAGAGTCGTTTCGCGAAAGCTAATTAGATTCCGCGCATGCCGGACGCCCCCTCGACTCCCGCGCTTCCAGGCTCCATCGACCGTGTGCTGAAGCTGTTTCGGTCAATGGGCCGTGAGGAGAAAATGCAGGCGCTGGTCCAATACTCGAAGAAGCTCGAGCCCCTGCCCGAACGGTTCAAGGATCTCGACCGTGGAAGCTTCACCGTTCCCGAATGCCAGACGCGTGTCGACATCATTCCCGAGCTGCGTGATGGCAAAATGTACTTTTACGCCGATCTCGATCTCAGGCAATCGCCGACGATC
This sequence comes from Gemmatimonadaceae bacterium, assembly GCA_041747535.1. Taxonomy (GTDB): domain Bacteria; phylum Gemmatimonadota; class Gemmatimonadetes; order Gemmatimonadales; family Gemmatimonadaceae; genus UBA4720. Next base: position 2,981 of record JBGTEZ010000058.1, on the reverse strand, counting down.
GCGGCCGTGCTCGCGATCGTCTTCGCGGCGGTGAACGGCCAGCCGCCGGCGACAACGCTGGCGATCCCGCCCGACTTCGTGCGCACGCTCATGGAAAGCATCGGGCTCGGCGCGCGCGAGGTTGGACTCAATGCCATGATCACTCGATTGAAGAGGTACGCGCGGGAGGCGGAAGCGAGCACGGCGCAGCGACGATGATAGCCTTGAACGGAAACGACAACGGCAACCGCGGAGGGGGACGGGTACGAGGTGAGAGAGGAGCGTAGGTGTCAGGTGATTAGGTCACTATATCGCGACTTATCCCACACCAACACAGAAACTGCTCACGCATTGGCCGGAGAGCATGAAAAAGTCAGAAGGTGGTGACCTGAAAACCTTATGCCTACACTTCTCTCACCTCGTACCAGTTCACCTCCGCAGTTGCAGTTCAGTCCAACTGAAAGCGCAGATTGATGCCGCGGCGCTCGGCCCTGAGTATTTTCCCCTGAACGACCCGGAGAGACCATGCCAGACCAGAACTTCGCCAACCACCGCCGCTACTGGCCAGCCTGGCACTTCTTCGCTGTTCCAGTCCTGGTGGCGAACGTCTTCGTGCTCGCCACCGTCCTCGCGCGCAATCCTACCCTCACGGCAGGATGGAACGTCGTTGTCTCGATCGCGCTCATAGTCGCAATTTTTGCCTCGCGAGTGATGCCTCTCAAAACGCAGGACCGCATCATCTGCCTCGAGGAGAGAACCAGGCTCGAGCGGGTGCTCCCACCCGATCTTCGCGCGCGCATTCCGGAGCTGAGACGGCGTCACCTCATCGCTCTCCGCTTCGCTCCCGACGCGGAGCTTCCCGATCTGACCCGGCGCGTGGTCGGGGGTGAGCTCAGAACTCAGTCGGACATCAAGCGCGCAATCGCGTCCTGGCGTGCAGATGACGTCCGGGTGTGAATAGATTGCGACAGTTCCGCACTATTCCTCGAGCAACCGGTATCGAACCATGTCACCTGTCACCATTCAGGTCCGCAAGAACGGCCCCTATCGCATAGAGGCGATCAACGAAATCAATCTGATCGACCACGACGGCAACCCTATCCCGATTCCACCGGGTAAGACCGTCATTTCACTCTGCCGGTGCGGCGCATCCGTGACCAAGCCGTTCTGCGATGGCACCCACAGCCGCATCGGCTTCAAGGGCGCCGAGGAAGCGGCCGCCGAATTCGACTCTACTCGCCCATCGCCTTGATCAGAACTCTCTTCGGCCGCATTCCGTCCCACTCGCCGTAGAAAACCCGCTGCCACGGCCCGAAGTCGAGCTTGCCGTCCGTCACCGGCACGATGACCTCGTGGCCAATCGTAAGGGATCTTAAGTGCGCGGCGGCGTTGTCCTCGCCGGTTCCAGTGTTGTGCCGGTAGTCATCCGGTGACCATGGGGCGATGCGACTCTCGAGCCAGTCGAGGATGTCCTTCCACAATCCCGGCTCGTGATCGTTGACGAACACCGAGGCCGAGATGTGCATCGCCGACACCAGCACCATCCCCTCGGAAATTCCGGCGTCAGCACGACACTTCTCGACCGCATCGGTGATGTCAATGATCTCCTGCCGCTTCTTCGTCGTGAAGGTCAGGTAGGAGGTGTGGGTTTTCACGCCCGCTGTCCGTCGCCGAGCAGTCCCGCATGCCACGACTCGCCGGCCTTGAGCTCGAAACGCGCGCGCCACTCGCCCAGCGAGGTCACCGTCGGGTCGAAGACCTGCGTGCTCGCTGACACTTTCCCCTCGGACCCCAGCTCGCCGAATCGATCTCTGGCCTGGCATACGATTGCGCCGTCCTGATCGCGGAAGAAAACGCAGCCGCTCGTGACGAGGCTCGCTCCGAGCTGTGGCTCGAGCGCCTTGAGCGCGCGAAAAAGTCCATCGATCGAGCACCCTGACGCTCCCTCGGTTGACTGATCCACGGCGACGGTCAGAAAGCGGTCGTGCTTCCAGCTCCGGCCGACGGTGAGCGGAGCGCCGTGCGCTTTCCAACCACCGAGAAACCGATCCACTTCCTTGAGCAGGACCTGGTCCTTCCCCGGCGCGAGCGGACGGTCGCTGCCGAATACCCAGACGCGGGAGGTGTCGGGCAGTTTCTCTATATCCACAATGGGCATGGGTGCTTCTCCTGTTACAGGCAGTGCTGGTTGGCGAGAAACCAGCATCGTGTGTGCGGTGAACCCTTGAAGAACTCGAGCAGGATGGCGGCCACCTTGCTTTCGCCCGACTGCGACGGCTGCGTTCCGTCCTCCTCGAAATCGGCGCGCAGCCAGGCGAGGCCGTCCGCGCGCGCAGTGGCGCCGTCCGCCCACAGGTAAGGTCCCCAAAGCGCCAGCGGCGCCGCCCGCTTCGCATAGTCGAGACTCCCGGCGCGCGGATCAGCCGCGACCCCCCGAGCTTCGTTGATCTGCGATTCGATCGTCCACTTCACGGCGAGTCCTTCCTCGTAAGCGTACGGCTCGGGACTGAGATCGATCGTCGCGTAGCCACCGTACGATCTGCTCGAGAGAAACACGAGCTGAAGATTCGGATAGCGGATCCTGAGCGTGCGCAGAACGTGGCCGAGCGTGGTCACTAAGAGGTGCGCGTCCGCGGTATCGGAGGGCAATGCCGCTACCGGGCGCGCCGTGGCGATGTTGACCCAGGCTATCTGCACCTGGTTCTCACTGAGTCCGAGCGGATTCAGTCGTGCCGTTCGTATTCGCTCATAAGCGGAGGAAGCCGGAGAAATCCACGCCGCCGCGTCCTGACTGTCTGCCGCGCCGTTCACGATGACGAGAGAGGCGCGATTCACGGTCGGGTCATTCGCGGCGCGGCCCGTGAAGCTCCACGCCGAGCAGGGCGGAGCCGAGCTCTCCGAGCACCATTCCTGACTGGTGTTCGACATCCCGATCGACAGAAGCACGTACTTGCCGAACGGATGCTCGTCTCCATTCACGTCGAGCGGACGGATCGCGTTCC
>JBGTEZ010000057.1:0-2414 GCA_041747535.1 Gemmatimonadaceae bacterium | reverse complement strand
GCCGCAGCGCAGTTTGTGCGGATCGCGACGGCCGCGCCGCATACCCGCGCCGCCGACCAACAGATCGGCCGACCCACGCAGGCGCCACAGCCAGTCGCCGTAGTACCAACCGCTGGCGCCGCCGATTCGCTCGATCGCGCGGAAGGCAGCTGCTGGAGTCGCCGCAACCGTCGCCTCTCTCGAATCGATGATACGCGAGCCGGTGTGCGTGCCTCCCCACGAGTGCTGTGAGCCGATCGACGATTGCGCGTCCGACCAACGGGTTTCGGCGAACTCGCGGTCCTCGTTCGCCAGGGCCCGCGCCATCGATTCGTGCATCCCGCGCGGGTGAACATCGGGGAACAGCGTGCCGGCGAGGGGTGAGGCGACTACGGTCTCACTGCGAAGACTGTCTATGAGTTTTCGCCCGACCCGCGCGTACACGGGTGTGACGAGGCCGAGCCAGCGGCTCGAAAGCCAGGGCGTGAGCACCGGCACTGAAACGAAGCGGCGGGTGAGGGAGCGCTGCTTCGCGTATTCACGCATCAGGTCGAGGTAGGAAACCCGGTCGGGCCCGCCGATCTCAATGACGCGGCTCGAATCCAGCCGCACATCCGCGCCTCTCACCAGATACGCGATCAGATCCTCGATCGAGATGGGCTGCGTGAGCTGACTGGCCCAGCGAGGAACGATTAGGAGCGGGAGTCTCTCGACCAGCGAGCGAACGAGCTCGAACGAAAGACTGCCCGAGCCAACTATTATCGAGGCTCGGAATTCGATCGTGGGAACTCCGCTGTCACGCAGAATTCGCCCGACGTTCTGCCGGCTGGAAAGGTGTGGAGAGAGATCGTCAGCGCCCAGACCACCGAGGTATACAATGCGTCGAATCCCGGCGTCACGCGCCGCGCGCGCGAAGTTCTCCGCTCCGGCGCGTTCTTCCCGCTCGAAATCGTGCGGGGAAGCCATCGCGTGGATGAGATAGTACGCAGTGTCGACACCTTCCATCGCGGACGCGAGGGAGCTGGCGTCGAGTGCATCTCCGGCAACCAGTTCGACATCCGGCGTAACCCGGCTTTGCAGCTCCAATGGCCGGCGCGCCATTGCGCGGACGCGCTCACCCCGCGCGCTCAATGCGCTGAGCAGACGCCCGCCAACGTAGCCGCTCGCGCCCGTCACCAGAATCACGCGCGAAGCAGGATCACCGCTCATCAGCGGAGGCTCAGGGCGCGCATCGGCAGCGACTGATGCGAACAGATCTCGTGATGGCCGATGTCCAGGCTTCCAATGGCGTCATTCGCGTCATCGACGCAGTACTTATGTGAGTTCCAGTAAACCAGTCAGCTAACTGGTCACTATAACTGGAGACTGTCGACTCACTACTTGGATTCCCTTTGTCCGGCCTGGTGCGCTACACGCGGAACAGCGCGTGCTCACTTCCCGATCTTCCGCAGCTCGACCATCAGGCAATGATCCTGCACGACATCGATCCCCGCCCGCGCCAGCTTCTCCGCCGCTTCGTCGTTTCTGATTCCCAGCTGAAACCACACCGACTTCGGGTGCTTGGCGATGATGTCGTCCACGTGCGGCGGGATGTCATTCGGCCGCCGGAACACATTCACCATATCCACGTCGCCGGGAACTTCGGAGATGGTGCGATAGACTTTCTGGCCGAGCATCTCGGTCAGCTCCTTGTGGTAAACCGGGACCGGAATGATCTCATAGCCGGCCTGCTGCGCGTACTCGGGAACATAGTGCGCCGGCTGCTGCGCATCGGCCTTGATGCCGAGCACCGCAATGCGCTTCGTGCGCTCGAGCAGCTTTCTTATCTGCTCAGGAGTGTCCAGCAGATGCGCGCGCCAGTCCGTATCAACGCCTGGTGTCATTCGTGTCTCGGTAGTTGGTCGGGGTGACGGTAATTGGGTTCAGCGGATAAATTGCAAGAGAGAGTCCACCGCTGAACGAACCGCAACTACAACTGAACACGAGGTCCGCTGCTCGCTAAACGCTCACCGCTCTTGGCTGCAGACAGTCAGGACGTTACTTGTCCGCGAGGGGGAAACTGCAGTGGCTTGTTCCGTGGGCGTAAACCGTAACGTCTTCACAGTAGTGAAGCTACGAGCGATCGGCGAGTGGCGACCAGCGGACCTCGTGTTCAGTTGCAGTTTTCCCGATCACTAGCAACAGAGAGAACGCCTGTAAATGAAGATGTTGGTGTTAGGAGCCGGATATCAGGGCTCCGCCTGCGCTTACGACCTGCTGCAGAATCCGGAAGTCACGGAAGTCCGCCTTGCCGATCTCCACACGGAGCATCTGGCGGAATTCCTTGCTCCATACTCCGGCGATCGGCTGATCTTCACGCCGCTCGACGTCCGCAACACCGAAGCGGTGCGCGCGCTTATGGGCGAGTGCGACGCCGTCATGAGCGCGATTCCCTA
>JBGTEZ010000056.1:0-4094 GCA_041747535.1 Gemmatimonadaceae bacterium | reverse complement strand
CGCGACCTCGCGCTCGAGCGAGAGATCGCGCGCGCGCCATACGGTCCCGAACGCGCCGCTGCCCAGTGGCGACAGAATTTCGTAGTCGTCGCCGACGGCCCAGCGCACGCGCGCCTCGGGGGATTCACGGATGGATGAGTCCGGCTCCCCGCGCACCATCACGACGCTGCGTGAAGGATCTCCGCGGTCGATCGCGCGGAGAAGTACCGCCAGGGATGGGAACCGGTCTTCGGGATCGACGGAAAGCGCGCGGTCGAGGGCGCTGGCAACGACCGTCGGAGCTTCCGGTCGAAGCCATTTCACCGGAGGAATCCCCCTGGCTGGCGGCGCTTCGCCTGCAAGCGCCGTGTAACACAGCGCCGCGAGCTGCCATTGATCGCTTGCGGCGGTGGGGACCCAGTCCCGGCCCTCCCATTCAGGAGGCTCGGGAAGCTCCGAGCGAACGATTCGCGGCGCGTCGAGAGCACGCACCTCTATCGCACCATGGCCGGGCCTGACACCGGACGGAATCGCGTGCCTTGGCACCGCCCAGTGCCACTCCAGCAGCCAGAGCCTTCCGGTTGGCGTGATCCAGAGCGCGTCTCCGTTGAGCCCGCCGTGCGCGATCCCCCCGTCGTGCAGATAGGCGAGCGTCGAGCACGCACCACGCAGCATCTGGAGGACATAGCGAATGTCAGCAGGACCGAGCCGCGCCAGGCGTGAGCGAACGGTTTCGCCCGTGACCCAGCGGCGGAGGTAGCCCGGGCCCCGCCCGCTCTCGCCGCGTGAAGTCCAATAGTGATACGTCGTCGGTATCGACGGATGGCTCCGCTGCGCCAGCTGCTTCGCTTCCTCGAACAGCCATGCCGTGTGGGCCGCTTCCGGCGCGGTCACCAGCGAGAGCGAGCGCCCCAGGACGTCGATCACCTCCTGATAGTGGCGATAGTCGCCCGACATCCCGCCGGGACCCCACGTCCAGTCGGGAGGCAGCTTCCAGTCGAAGATGTGCGGCGGGAGCATTCTCGTTGCGCGTGGCGTGACGACGCCGCGATCGGGAGCGCTCATGTGCCGGCGGCGCCCCGCGCCAGTGCGATGAGCACCCTCGTCCCTTTGCCGGACTCGCTGGTAATTGCTATCTCCCCGCCCCACGCCTCGATCAGTCTGCGCGTGACGGCGAGTCCCAATCCGCTCCCGGTTGTGCGCGTCGAAAAGTGCGGCTCGAAGATTCTCGGTAACACCGCCGGCGCGATGCCCACGCCATCGTCGACAGTCTCTATCGTCACGCGGCGATCGTCTTCACGCACGGTCACGTCGACCTGCCGCGCGCCGGCGAGTCGCGCGTTCTCGAAGACGTTTAGGAGGACGTCGCGCATCTCGTCCTTCCGGCCCATTGCCCAGCCCGCCCGGTCGGCGCCGCTCACGCGCCATCTGACTTCTCGATCTCCCATTGTCTCCAGGTCAACGACGTCGCGCACGACCGCCGATACATCGATCGGAACGGCGGGAGGAAGATCCGCCGGTGCGCTTCCGTAACGGCTGAACGACCGCGCGATCTGATCGAGACGGTCGATCTCCGCGAGGATACGACCAACATTCTCGTTCAGCACCTGGTCGAAATCAACGCGCGGGTCGCTTCTCGCGCGACGCAGGTGTTGAACGCCGAGCCTGATCGGCGTGAGCGGGTTCTTGATCTCGTGCGCAACCTGTCGCGCCATCTCTCCCCACGCCAGAACCCGCTCCGCACGCGCAACCTCGATGCGGCTCAGCTCGAGGTCGCGCGCCAGCCTCTTCGCGGCGATTCCGCTCAGCCAGAGTGCCGCCAGCGCGCCGGCGGCGGTCGCGAAGAGCACGAGCATCCCGAGGTCGCGCCGGCGGCGATCGAGCACCAGATCGTCGCTTCTCGCTGGCGCCGAGAGAACGAACCGTTCGCGCGCCGGACCGATCGAGGCGCTATACCCGAACAGCATCTCCGCATCGCCGAGAGTCTCGACGGACGCGGCAGACAGCTCCCCGGCCGACGTTAGGCGCTGCTGCACCCGGGGCGGCAACGCACGACCGGCGGGAGCGAGTGCATCCAGCAACGCATCGCTTGTCCGCTCGAGGAACCCGTTGCTGTAGAGAAAGAGCGGCGTGTCGAATCGTTCCGATGCAGCAGGAAGCCGCTCGTACTCATTTCCGGATACGACGGCGTTCAGCGTCTCGCGCACCAGCACCTCGCGCGTCTGCTCGTCATCACTGCGTAGCCGCTGGTACGACCAGAGCGCAAACGCAACCGCCGGCACCATGAAGAACGTGAAAAGCGCGAGCGTGAGCTTGGCCCTGTAGGTGTAGATCCAATTAGCAGCGCGTACCCGAACCCAGCGCACGAACCCGCGTTCGGCCGCGGCTCCGAGCAGCCAGAGAAAACCAGCGATCAGAACGTTCGAGAGCAGCAGCAGCAGGCCGCGCTCCGCCCTCGCCCAGCGCGACCTGAGATCGATCTCGACGTGCGCCCGCATGTTGCCGCTCGATGTGGCGACGAGACGGTCTCCGTGCAGCTCGTTCCCCGTTCTATGCCACCGGAGGCGGTCGGCGGGGGCCGGAATGATCGGCGAGACATCCGTCAGCGCGACCGAGTACGGTGGATCACCGCCGGAAGCACGGCTCATTCCGAGCAGGGCCGAATAAGGATTCTGGGTGAGGAGCTGCGTGCGCGGTAATACGAGCAGCGATGTCGCGCCTCCGTCAGGATGCGCAACGACGGACAGTATCTGAACGCCAGTCGAGCCGAGAATGCTGCGCGTCACGTTCTCGCCGCTGTCCAGGGCCTGGCGCACGGCCCTCATCACGACCTCGGAATCCGGCTTCGTCGCGGTAATCGCGAACTCGGCGAGCCTGGCCCCGCTCGAGTCCCACGAGCTCAGCGTCGCGGGCAGCTCCGCGGATCTGAGATCCGACGTCGCGTAGCGCTGAAGCAGAGCGGACCGCGTCATCGGGCGCGGAGAATCCGCAAGCGAAGAAGCGAACCGGCGGGTGAGAAGCAACGCATAGTCGTCAACTTCAGCCAGGCGCGCGACATCCTCCTCGGCTAGACGCACCCGCTGCCGCGATGTAGTCGACCAGAGAGCGGTAATGGCGGCAGCTCCGGCGAGTGTGGCCAGAATGAGAGCGGCGCGAAAGGAGACTCTGGCCTGCTCCCCGAAGACGACACGGACCATGCAGTACGCGAGCAGGAGCACGGCAAACAGGAAGAGAAAGAGCGGAATCTCCCACGAGAGCCACAGGCCAGGCGTCGATCCCCATGGCGGCTGGCCGATCCCTCTCACGATGTTCGACGCGAGCGGAATTCCGATGCCCAGGCTCAGCACCGCGCCGACCGCGCCATATGCGCGTGGCCACCTTGTCCGGCGTAGTGCGCGCAGAATGGCGTACACCGCCATCAGCACCAGCGTGGTGCTGATGAGGAGGGCAGCGGGATTCGCGGTCAGCGGTCCCGCCAGGCGCGAGAAGTAGAACGCCGGATCGAACAGCCGCGATGTGTTGGAGAACGCGTTCCATGGAACGAGCGCGGTCACGCCCAGCGCGACAGCTATTCCGAACAGCCGCTCCGGAAGCGCCCGGCGGTTCTTCCACACGTACGCGAGTAACGCGAGTACGAGCACCACGAGGACGATGGCAACCGAGCCCCGCCACGTTGCGGTTTTCCTGAAGCGGACTTCCTCTCCGGGGGCGAGCCGGGCCGCGGCGCGGAGCAGCGGCTTCCCGTCGTGAGCCAGCACCACTGACCCGGCGTCCGTTTCAACGCCCGGTGCAAGGAGATACGAATCCACCTCCCCCGAGAGCGCAACGCCCGAGGCGAGGGCCTCCGAGAGCCGGTCGGCCGGAGGAACTGCGTGAAGCACCGCGGAAGCCACCGCCCGCCGGTTGCCCTTTTCTCTCGCGATGCTCAGCGTCGAATAGAACTCGCTGAACGCGACACTCATCCGCCCGCGGACGGAATCGGGATCGACACGGATCGAGCCCGACCACGCCACCGGACGGCCCAGCTCGTAAAGCACCACCGATTCGCCCTCGCGCCCGGGTGAGCGCGAAGCCAGAAACCTGAAAGCCTCGTCCGCATCGCGGGGTGCGTCGAG
>JBGTEZ010000055.1:0-6493 GCA_041747535.1 Gemmatimonadaceae bacterium | reverse complement strand
GTTGGTGTGGGGCGAGCGGGAGACGATGCGCCAGATGATCTGGTACAACATCATCCTCGTCGCTCTTACCTTGCTGCCGGTCTCGTTCGGCGCGTTCGGCACCATTTATTTCGTCTCCGCGCTCGTGCTCGGCGGAATCCTTCTCGCCGGCGTCGTGCGCGTGAGTCTGGCCGAGGATTGGACCAGGCCCGCCTGGCAGGTCTACAAGTTTTCACTTTTGTATCTCGCGTTGCTGTTCCTCGCGATGGTGATCGACCGGCAGGTTGGGAGCTGATGCCCGTTCCCCAGGTGCAGTTCGGCGTTTCGGCTCAGCGGCCGACTCCGCGCGCGCAGCCACCGGTATCCTCGCCCCGTCCGCTCGGCCGGCTCCTTCCGCGCATCCGCCCGTACCTGGGGCGGCTGCTGATCGCTCTTGCCTGTTTGCTCGCCAGCGGCGCAATTGCGCTCGCGTTCCCGCAGATAGTCCGGCACCTCCTCGACGCGGCGTTCGTCTCCGCCGACCGCGACCTGTTGAACTCGATCGCTATCTGGCTGCTGATTCTGTTCGCGATTCAGGGAGTGCTCAACTTCGTGCAGGTCTACCTGCTGACGTCGACCTCGGAGCGGATCATCGCCCAGCTGCGTGAGGAGCTCTTCGCCCATCTCGTTCACCTGTCGCCTGGTTTTTTCACCGAGCGCAGAACGGGTGAGCTGACCAGCCGGTTGTCCGCTGACACTACGGTGCTTCAGACGGTGCTCAGCTACAACCTCTCCGAGTTCGCGCGGCAGACGCTGTTCCTGATCGGAGGGATCGTGCTGCTCACGATGACCGATCCGCTGCTGACGGCGACGACGCTGGCAGTGGTACCGCTCGTGGTGGGTGCGGCGTTCTTGTTCGGGCGCGCGCTCCGCCGCGCGAGCACCGGCGTACAGGACCGCATCGCAGAAGCGACCGGGACGGCCGACGAAGCCTTCTCACAGATCCGGACCGTTCAGAGCTTCACGCGTGAGGATGAAGAAGTCAGGCGCTTCGGCGCGCACCTCAGCGACGTCATCGCTGCCGCGATCAGGCGTGCGCGTATCCGCGGCGGTTTTTTTGGCACACTGACGTTCTCGGGGTTTGGCGCGGTCGTGGCGGTTCTCTGGCAAGGCGGCCGGCTCGTCCTCCAGGGAAGTCTCACTCCCGGCGCGCTCGTCTCGTTTCTGCTCTACGCCCTCTATGTCGCCGGCGCCATCGGGTCGCTTGCATCGCTGTTCGGTGCGTATCAGGAGGCAGTCGGCGCGGCGCGGCGCGTGTTCGACCTGCTCGAGGCAGAGTCATCCGTGCGCGACCCCGTCACTCCCGTTCGACTCACGCGCCCGGTGCGCGGAGAGGTAGCGATCGAGGATGTCGCGTTCAGCTATACCCCGACGCTTCCTGAAGTCCTCCACGGTGTGACTCTCCGCATTTCCGCCGGCGAAGTCGTTGCGCTGGTGGGGCCCAGTGGCGCCGGGAAAACCACGATTGCATCCCTTCTCACACGCTTCTGGGATGTCACCGGCGGCCGCATCACATTCGACGGAATCGACATCCGGCAGCTCTCGCTGGCGGATCTTCGCGGCTCGATCGGCATCGTTCCTCAGGAGCCGACGCTATTCAGCGGGACGATACGCGAGAACATCGCCTACGCCGCGATCGGCGAGGATGGATCACGGCCAGCGGAAGATGCGATCCGCGCCGCCGCAAAGGCGGCCCACGCGGAAGAGTTCATCGACCGGCTGCCCGATGGGTTCGACACCCGCGTCGGCGAGAGGGGCGTGAAGCTATCGGGCGGACAACGCCAGCGTATTGCGATCGCGCGGGTGTTTCTCAAGAACCCTGCGCTCGTGATTCTCGACGAGGCCACGTCCAGTCTCGACAGCGAGAGCGAGCGGCTCATCGAAGAAGCGATGGAGCTGCTGCTGCGACAGCGCTCGACGCTGATCATTGCCCATCGGCTGAGCACGGTGCTGCGCGCGGACAGATTGGTAGTGATCGACCGAGGTCTCATCGTCGAGGAAGGAAAGCACTCGGATCTGCTCGCGTCCGAAGGAGTGTACTCCCGGCTTTATAGGGGGCAGTTCAGGCCGGGGGATGCGCTGGTGGGGTAAGGCGAGTGCTGCAGCCCGGCGACGGCGGACGGCGGGTTTTGAGTTAACCGTTTTTGAGTTTTCCGTTTGTGGGTTTCTCGCTTCGCATCCCGGGTGATCGAGACGCATTCGCGGTTACACAAAAACGGTAGACTCAACCACGGTAAACTCAAAACACATTGTCGTGGTTCTGACTTTTGTTCGCCTCGCCAAATATTCGCCGCTTCTTCGCGGCCAGTTCAGGCAGGGAGACCGCGATGGCCGACTAGTTTCCGGGGGGCGTCGGTGGCTGGCCCGGCCCGGTGCTTGGGTTCGGCTGGGCTGGCGGTGTGCTGGATGGAGTTGCCGATGTTGCCGGCGCCAGCGATTCCGTCACGGGCGGGGCGATTGGTCGCGGCGTCGCGGGCGCACCCGGCCGCCGAATCCTGAACGCAACGTTGGCCGGCTGCCCCGCTACGACGGTGACGCTGTCATCCGCAAATCCCAGATTTGGATGCCACGCCCGGACGCGGTACTTGCCAGCCGGAACGTCGGGAATGTTGAACGAGCCGTTCGCCGCCGTCTTCGCCGAGTAGGGGTGATCGAGCACCGCGACCCAGGCTCGAGTCCACGGATGCTGCTCGCAGACGACCTCGATCTGTGCAGGCCTATCGAAGACGTGGTCGAGCGGAACCACCTCACCGGCATCGTTGAACGGCGCCACGGCCTCGATGACTCCGCTGCCGACGTTTATGAACCGATTGGTGTGGATCGCCTTGTCGTGCGTAATCACGTTCAGGGTGCTGGTGGTGTAGATGACCTGGATGCTGGGATCGAGCGCGCACTTGTCGTTGGTCAGCTCGAACCTGCGCTCGAGCGGGAGCGCCTTCCCGCTCCTGATGTCGGTGAGCCAGACGAGCGCTCCGCCGATGCGGGTTCCCGAGCGCGCGACGCGCGACTGCAGTATCTGCGTTCCGCAGACGTTCTGGTCGAGCGAGGGACGAATGATCGTGTCCGACGGAATTGCTCCATCGAAATCGACCGACCCCGCGACGCTGCCGCCGTTCGCGACCGGAACCACCCGATAAGGCTGGCTCGAGGGGGTGATCACCGCGGGACGCGGGGCCACGCGGCCGGGCGAGCTTTCAGCGTCGCGCGTACCAGCCGAAGCGGTATCATCGCGCGAGCATGCAACTGTGATCAGTAGAACTACTGTATGGCCGACAAACCTGCGAAGCATCAGATATGGGTCTAGGTCAGAAGGCAGAGTTGAAGGCAAGCGATATGCCGCGTCACCTGGCCTCGTACACCTGCTTTCCTCCTATCCAGGTGGACAGCACTCTTGTTTTTAGGATATCGCCGTCAGGCACGCGCATGATATCGCGGTCGAGGACGACGAAGTCGGCATACTTTCCGGGCGTTAAAGACCCCATCAACGACTCCTGAAACCCGGCGTAGGCGGCCCATATCGTCATCGATTGCAGAGCTTCCTCGCGCGTCATCTTCTGGTCGGGATACCAGCCCCCCGCTGGTGTTCCAGCTCGATCTTGTCGGGTGACCGCCGCGTGGAAGGTCAGCAAGGGGTTGACTTCCTCGACCGGGAAATCGGTTCCGTTGGGAATGACGACTCCGGTATTGAGGAGAGCTCGCCAGGCATAGGCGCCACGGATTCGCTCGGGGCCCACGCGCGCCTCGGCCCAGCGCATGTCGCTCGTCTGGTGTGTCGCCTGCATCGAGGGAATCACACCGAGCCGGGCGAAGCGCGGGATGTCCTCGGGATTTATCACCTGCGCATGCTCGACGCGAAAGCGGTGGTCTGCTTTCGGGTTTTGGCGCAAAGCCGACTCGAATGAATCGAGGGCGATTCTGTTGCCTCGATCGCCGATGGCGTGGACGTTGATCTGAAATCCGCGCGCGAGACCGAGCTCCGCCATCGCGGCGATATGCCGCGGCTGGGAAACGAGCAACCCGGAATTGGTGGGCTCGTCAGTGTAGGGAGCGAGCAGCGCCGCACCACGCGAGCCGAGCGCCCCGTCGGAATAGAGCTTGATGGCGCGGATCCAGAGGCGGCCATCGTAGAGGGCGCTCTGCGGACCGCGCATCACGTAGGAGTTTCTGAGCGCGATACTCCTGCCGCCCGGATCGGACAGCATCACATAGTTGCGCAGGTTGAAGCGGCCTGCTCTCGCCAGCTCCTCGTAGATCCGGATAGTCGCTGCTTCCTGGCCCGCGTCGTGGATTCCCACCAGCCCGTAACGATTGCATTCGGCGATTGCGGCGAGAATCGCCCGTCGTTTCTCCGCGACCGACGCTGCCGGAATCGCCTTCACGATCAGCTCCTCGGCATTGTCGACGAAGACTCCGCTGGGGGCGCCCGACGCGGAGCGCATGATCCGGCCGCCGGACGGGTCGGCCGTGCTCGTGGTGATTCGCGCGAGCTCCATCGCTCTGGCGTTGGCCAGAAGCGCGTGCCCATCGACGCGGCTCAGTGCGACCGGATTGTTGGGCAGAGCACGCGACAGCGCGTCGTGGGTGGGGAACGCCGCTCCTGGCCAGCGTGTCTGATCCCACCCTCTTCCGAGGATCCACTCCCCCGGCCTCACAGTCTTCGACCACGCGACAACGCGCGAGACCACTTCATCGTATGATGTCGCGCCGACGAGATCGACGGTCCTCAGAGACGTTCCGAGGCCGAGCAGGTGCGCGTGTGCATCGATCAGTCCCGGTACGACCGTATTGCCTTTGAGGTCGATGACGCGGGTTGCAGCTCCGGCGAGCGCGCGCGCTTCGGTGTCGGAGCCGGCAAACACTATCCGTCCGCCCCGTACCGCAATCGACGTCACTAGCGGGCGTGTCACCTCGACGGTGTAGATGCGGCCGTTGGTGAGAATGAGGTCGGCCGAGCGCTGCTGCGCTCCGAGTATCGCTGGTGCGAGGACCAGTAGCGTTGCGTAGGTTGAAAGTCTTCTCATGCGAGGGATTTTGCCGCGTGGCCTGTCGCGACACAAGGAACGGGTGCGAATGAAAACCAGGATTCTCATGGCGGTCTTCGCGGCAGGCGCAGCTTCATGCCTGAATCTCCCCGCGCGCCCGCCGGGGATAGTCGAGTACTGGGGATTCACCGGACCGTGGGACGAGCGCAGTCACGAGTCGGTGCGCGCGAACTCCGACAAGCTGGCGCGAGTGATCACGGGATGGGTGACTCTCGACTCCGCGAGCTTCCGCCCGGTGCAGCTCTATCACGATACGACCGCGCTCGATCCCGGGCTCGCCGGCCGAACGATGGCGCTCATCACCACTTATGAGGGGAGCAGATTCCACCCCGAGGTGATCCGGGGACTCGGAAGCAGCGCCGAGGCGACAGCCCTGACCGCGGGAGCGATCGCTGCGATCGTCGATTCTGGCGGGTACAGCGGAGTGGTGATCGACTTCGAGGGGATGACCGCGCGCGACCTCGATGCGCTGCGGCGCGTGACGAAGGCAGTAGCCGATTCCGTCCGCGCGCACGGCGTGACCACGGTCGCGATCGCGGTTCCCGCGGGCGACACCACAGCCTACCCGGGCGCGCTTCTCCTCGAGTCAGCGGACATCATCATGCCGCTGCTGTACGACCAGCACTGGAGTGCGTCGCCTCCCGGACCGATCGCCTCGCCGGAGTGGGTGCGTCGCCAGCTGGGAGTGCGGGTGGCGGAGGTAGGGGCGGAGCGAATCGTGGCAGCGCTGCCGCTCTACGGCTATCGCTGGCGGCGCTCGGCCGAGACCGAGGTGATCAGCTTCGAGGATGCGCGGCGGCTTTCCATCATGACGAATACAGTGCTGAGCAGGGACCTTGGATCGGCGACGCTCAACGCGAGCTCGCCCGAGGGCTGGGAGGTGTGGGTGAGCGACCGGGTGCTGATCGAGACGCTCGTCAGGGACGCGCGGCGGATTGGGGTGACTACGTTCGCGCTGTGGCGGCTGGGCCTCGAGGATCCTTCCGTTTGGGGGGCCATCTCGCGATGAGTGCCACGGAGGTCAACTGCAACCGAACACGAAGTCCGCTGTTCGCTGAACGCTGACCGCTCTTCGCTTCACTGCCGTCGGGACGTCCCTCACGCACGTCGGTGCCGAAGCTCACGTTTCCTCTAGCGCCCCAAGTAACGTCCTCACGGTCTGCAGCTATGAGCGAAAAGCGACGAGCCAAGAGCGGATCTCGTGTTCAGTTGCAGTTCGACTGCAGTCAGACGATGAGCATCTCTCTCTGATACTCCGCCGGAGTGATCAAAACCCTGTCGGTCCCGATGTAGCCATTGACCTCGCTCCTCATTCCGACATCCCGCTCGAGATAAACCCCCGGCTCGATCGAGAATCCCACTCCCGGAATGAGCGTCCGCTCCTCGCGCGTCTCGAGATTGTCGATGTGCGGACCCGAGCCGTGCAGATCGCG
>JBGTEZ010000054.1:0-4296 GCA_041747535.1 Gemmatimonadaceae bacterium | reverse complement strand
GAGAGCCATGTCCGGGATGCCCAGAATCGACAACGCGTAAAAGAAATTCAGCGTCGCGAACCCCGGCAGGTCGCTCTCCCTCATCCCGCGCGGAAAGCTCCCGTGCTTTCCCCACTGGATGTTGATGACCACCTGCGATCTCGGCCACGCCGAGTGGAGCAGCCGGGTGTGCCAGTAGGTCCATACCTCGGTCGGGGCTCCGGTCGAATCGTACCCGACCCAGATTATTTCCTCGTCCGTCGGTACGGTGAACGGAACCCACGATCCGTGGACGTCGTCCCGCCAGAGAAGGTGGTAGGCGATCACCCTCCGCTCCGGGTGCACCACCGCCACCGCCCGGCTCAAAGGGAACGTCTCATCCCGTTGCTGGTATAAGACCGGTGCCAGGCGCCGTGCAAGGATGGCGACGCTGTCAGTTGGTGCTAGTGCGCCCGGCAGATTCAGCGGTCGTGGAGGAATGTGTGCTCGGGGTCCGCACGCTGTCGCGAACAGCAGGCAGAGCCCGATGACAATTTGCTCGCGGATCTGGGCCGCCCTCTTCGTCATGAGAAGTGCGCCCGACGTAACCCTCACCAGCGCCCCGCCGCGGACGACTGGCTGGCAGCAACCGGAGAGCCCATGCGCAAGCCACGTCCGAATGCGTACAACCCCGCCCAGGCACTTTTTCTCATTAGTAACGACCGTACCGGATCTCCCCTCAGTTGTCCATCTTGCTCCGGCTCGATCGAGCGTGACCCCGTCCGAATCCCGCCCCCGCCCTACACCCACGTGACGCTGCGATGCAAAAGTTGCGGACGATCGGCGCACTACGTAGCGGGTGCCGCGTAAACGGACTGTGCACAAAACTTGCCTTCCTCTGGGTTCGCGCAATGTCGTACGTTTCGAATCGAGAGGATTAGCTAATGGCACGCATAACTGGTACGGTAAAGTGGTTCAACGACGCCAAGGGATTTGGCTTCATTTCGCGTGAAGGTGGCCCCGATGTGTTCGTGCATTTCAGCGCTATCGGCGGATCTGGGTTCAAGTCGCTCGCCGAAGGAGACAAGGTAGAGTTCGAAGTCGTTCAGGGTCAGAAAGGACCCCAGGCAGCGGACGTCACGAAAGTCACCTGAACTACAAACAGTCCAGACAAAAGCCCCGCTCTGCGGGGCTTTTTTTGTGACCGGATCACGAAACTGCTACGCCACAGGCGGCATGTGAGTTGCTTTCTGTCAGAACGGCAGTGGTCACTTGGCAACAGAGGTGCACGAATGGCTTCAATCTGGAAATGCTCGCTGACATTCGGGCTCGTCAACATTTCCGTGAGCTGAAGACCGCTTAAGACGGATTCATGGCGACCACGAAGGGAAAAGCGAAGCCGGCCGCTCGCGCTGGGACAAGGACTGACACGACATCGATCGTCGAGCAGCTGACTGTAATCGAGGAGAGCGGAAGGGACGGCTCACTCGATTTCGGCGGCGCCCGATCGCTCAGGGTTTCGAACCTGGGCAAAGTGTTCTTTCCGAAGGAGAAGATCACCAAGGGGGACGTGATGCGATACTACGCACGCATGGCTGATTTTATCCTCCCGGCGATCCAGGATCGCCCGCTGGTGCTGCGCCGGTTTCCGAATGGAATCGAGGGCGAGGCCTTCTACCAGCAGAAAGCATCCGAAACGACGCCGAAGGAAGTTCGAGTGGAAATCCTCGCCAACGACGAAGGGGAGAAGCAGCCGCGGTTCATGGGCGGAGATCTGCTGACGCTGCTTTACACGATTCAGCTGGGGGCTATCTCGGTCGACCCGTGGCACTCGCGGATCCAGTCCTGCGATTATGCGGACTACACGATCATCGACCTCGATCCGGGACCTCGCGCGAACTTTGATCGAGTGAAACAGGTAGCGCGGTGGGCCAAGGACGTCATCGACGGATTCGGACTCAAGGCCGCGATCAAGACATCCGGGTCGTCGGGGCTCCATATCTATCTCCCGCTTCCGCCTGAGACGCCGAACGATGCGGCCACGCTCGTCGCACAGATGATCGCCACCAAAGTCGCCGATGCTCATCCGAAGGAAGCCACCATCGAGCGATTCGTGAAGGCTCGCGGCGGGGCGACGGTGTACGTGGACTACCTGCAGAACATCAAGGGAAAGACTGTGGCGGGGCCGTACTGCGTCCGCGCGCGCGACGGCGCGACCGTCTCCACTCCGCTCGAATGGGAGGAGCTGACGGCGGCGCTCGATCCGAGGGACTTTACGATCGATTCGGTGATGCAGCGATTTGCGGAGAAGGGGGACATCTGGGGTGCGGCGATGAAGCGGAAGAACTCTCTGCGGAAGCTTCTGGCCGCGAGCAAGCGCAAGGAGAAATGAAACTGCCTTTGCCCAAGGACCGGAGCAGTCTCCGGGCCTCGATCTTCAAGGAAGCCCGCTAAGCGGAGCTAGAACCCGCTGGCCGCGCGCAACGGCAGCTCTATCTGCGTCCGCTCCATGTGGCCCATGTCGCCATCGAGCAGCGGGTCGTTGTTCTCGTCCAGCAGGTGCGTGAGAGTATAGAAGTAGTGCAGCGCGTGAACCGGCGCGGAGTGGCCGAAGCCGTCCGACTTCGCGATCGCGGCAGCTTCCTCGCGAACGCGGCGAGGCAGCCTGCCCGCCTGAGGCAGCGCCAACAGCCGCTTGATCTCGAGCGAATTTCGCGCGAGCAGCGCAGCGCACAACGAATCCACGTATGCCAGCATCGGCGCCTCCCCGGAATGGAACCGTGCCTAAGGGCACTATGTCCACTAGGCAACTTTGCAACTACTACACCATATGGCGCAATAGTTTCGCGCTGGTTCATGTACGGAAGGCTACAGATGTGTCACGAACAAACACCGACTTGTGGCCCTATTCGTCGGGGCTGGAGCCGCCCCCGTCGTTCTGCGCCCCACGCCACGGGGGCTAAGGCTGCGCTAGGACCGGCCGCCGTAGTGGTGGGCTCCCGGGAGTGGCCTCCCCGATGGTGATCGGAAGAGTAGCCGTAATGGGGATCTCGCCCAGTAGAGCCCGCGCAGCCGCGATCTGTGAGACCGGGACACCGCTCCACCCGATCAGGTAAGCCCGCGCAGAGGGTACCTGGCTCAACAGGTATGGGTTGCCGAAGGCCACAACGATCGGCTTCCGCGCCGACGCCGAGCGTCTCGCCACGAAATCCACGAAAGGCTGCGGCGCTCCGACCGTCGTCGCCTCCCAGCCCTGCCCTACATACGAGCTGATGATCGTCACATCGGACGAATCCGCCGCTGCTTCCAACCGCTGGACGTAGCCGGCGATGTCGTCCGCAGGGACGAAGATCGCGCGCAACCTGGGATAACGGCGGCGGAGCTCGGCGTTGAACGCAGTGCCTGCCGCGAGATCGGCGCGGCGCGCAACAGTAATGGCAAGCACGCGCGCGTCAGCAGCCAGCCGCAGTGGGATCTGCGACAGCTGGTCCTTCACGAGCACGATCGACCGATCGGCTATCTCGCGGGCAACGGCAAAGTTGGCGCTATCCCCCACCACAGTCCGAACGGACTCGAGCTCAACGAGTCTGTTCGTCATCAGTCCCATTCGCTGCTTCAAATTCAGCACGCGCCGCGCTGCGTCATCTATTCTCGCCTCGGTGTACCGGTTCTCGGCAACACCCTGCACGACCGCGTCTATCGTTTCCCGCACGTCGAGCGGCTGGATCAGAATGTCGGCACCGGCCGCCACCGCCCGCTTCGTGGCTTCAACGGCCCCGAACTGGTCGAGCACCCCGCGCATGTCCATCGCGTCGGAGATGATCACACCGTCGAAGCCCATCTCCTCGCGCAGAAGTCCGGTCAGCACCGGCCGCGACAGCGTGCCGGGCACGCCCGTCGAATCGAGGGCCGGCATCACGCCATGGAAAGACATCATCGCGCCAACGCCCGCGGCGATTGCCGCGCGGAAGGGCACGAGCTCCAGGCTGTCGAGCCGCTCGCGACTCACCGTCACCACGGGCAATGCGAGGTGCGAATTGATCTCGGTGTCGCCGTGTCCCGGGAAATGCTTGCCGGTTGCGAGCATTCCGTGATCCTGCAGCCCGCGGATGAAAGACGCGCCGAGAATACCGTCCAGCTTCGGATCCTCGCCGTACGAGCGCACGTTGATGACCGGGTTCGCCGGATTGCTGTTGACGTCGAGAATGGGCGCGTACGCGATGTGAATGCCTAGCGCGCGTCCCTCGATTGCGGTGACTCGTCCCTGTTCGTACGCGAGCGCCGTGTCGCGCGCCGCGCCGAGCGCCATCTGCGTCGGGAACAGTACCGCGCCGCCGA
>JBGTEZ010000053.1:0-5316 GCA_041747535.1 Gemmatimonadaceae bacterium | reverse complement strand
GGCGTGGGGCCAAAGATTCCTCAACGGTGTAGCAGGAGTAGTTCAGGCGCCTGTGGGAAAGGGTATGCTCGTTCTATACGGCCCGGATCCATACTTCCGGTTCCAGCCCCACGGCACGTTCAAGCTGTTGTTCAACGGACTGCTGTATCGCACCGCTCTTGGAGAATAGATGACGAGATTACGCGCGCTCGCTATGACATTGCTGACGGCAGGGTGCTCCTCCTTCGCGGGACAGAGTAACCCATCGCCCGAGCCCGCAACTCCTTCCAGAGGTGCGCCGTCGAAGACATCGAAACCGGCCAGTGCGGGCAGGATCGCGAGCACGCCGTCACTCATTAGCGCGATGCGCGAAAAATACGACGGGAAATACTTCAAGACGCTGACGTTCCTTCAGAACAACACCAGGTACACCACGACCGGCGAAGAGCAGAAGTCGCAATGGCTTCAGCACGTCGGAGCCCCCGGCAAGCTGAGAATCGCTTTTCTTCCGGCCGCTCAGAAAAGCGGTCTCGTGCAGGTAGGTGAGCGAGTGGCCTCATTCGACAACGGGATGCGCGTCGACTTCCGTCCTTCGATCAACCCGCTGCTACTGCTCACGGTAGACGCCTACTCAGCTCCGCCCGCCTCACTGCTCAAGGCGCTCGATTCACTCGGGGTGGACAGGGGCGTCGTGCGGACAGATGAGTGGGAGGGACGTCCGGTTTACGTCGTGGGCGCGAAGGAAGGAGACACCACGTCAAACCAGATCTGGGTTGACGCGGAGGAGCTGCGGCTGATGCGCTTCATCCAGAAGGCGGGGCGCGGGGAGCGGATGATCGTAAGCGAGATCCGAGTCAGGGCTTACCGCGAGATTGGTGGGTATCAGATCCCGACCGAAATCCTCACCCTGAGAAATGGCAAACCGGTGTGGCGGGAGCAGCGCACCGACATCCGGCTCAACACTGAGCTGCCGGCGAACGTATTCGATCAGGCACTCTGGCACGAGATCCCGTCGCCGAACTAGATCACCCGCACCCACGCTTCATGATCCGCACATTCGTCGTATCCCTGGCTCTGGTACCTTCGCTGCTGCTCGCGCAGGGCGCCAGTGGAGTCGCGAAGCCGACTGCGTCCGCTGCCGCATCGCTCCCGGTCTGGAAGATCGATGCCTCGCATTCCCAGCTGACTTTCTCGATTCGGCATCTGATCAGCCGCGTTCGCGGACAGTTCGGAGTGTGGGGCGGCACGATCACCGCGGATCCCGCGAACTGGAGCACTGCCACAGTTGAAGTCACGGCCGAGGCATCCACGATCGACACCAACAACGAGCGGCGCGATGCCGACCTGCGTTCGCCGGATCATTTCGATGCGACCGCAAATCCCAGAATCACTTTCAGGAGCAACCGCATCACGCGGTTCGCCGGTGATTCGCTGACCGCCGCCGGAGATCTCACGATACGCGGCGTGACGAAGCCGGTCGTTTTCCGTGGCCAGTTCAGTGGGATCATCGGATCCCCCGGCAAGCGGCGGGCGGGATTCCAGGCGTACGCAGTCGTGAATCGCAAGGATTACAACATGACGTGGAATCGTGCCGTCGAGGGAGTGAATCTCCTCGGCGACGAAGTCAGGATCGAGCTGGATGTCGCCGCGGTGGAGCAACCAGCCACACCTTAGGCGAAGAGCTAGCGGTAGCCGGCGGCCTGCATGGCAAAGAGCTCCTCGTAGAGACCACCTCTCGCGAGGAGCTCTTCATGCGAGCCCTCCTCTTCCACCGCGCCATTGCGGAGCACGACGATGCGATCCGCCATGCGCACCGTCGAGAAGCGGTGCGAGATCAGCACCGCCGTTCTCCCCGCCACCAGCTCCGAGAACCGCAGAAACACCTCGTACTCGGCGCGCGCGTCGAGCGCGGCCGTTGGCTCGTCGAGGATGAGAACCTGGGCGTCCCTGATGTAAGCGCGCGCGAGCGCGATCTTCTGCCATTCTCCGCCGGAGAGATCGACGCCCTCGTCGAAACGGCGCCCGAGCATTTGCCGGTAACCCTGGGGAAATCGTGGCAGAAGCGATGCGGCGAGCGAGTTCTCGGCGGCGGTCGAGATGCTCGCGGGCGTGGACTCACCGGTACTGAGCTCCGCGCGCACCGATTCGATCTCTCCGACGCCGATGTTCTCGTCGAACCGCATGTCGTAGCGGACGAAATCCTGAAATATGACGCCGATCGCGCGCCGCAGGTTTGCCAGGTCGTAGTCGCGCAGATCGACACCGTCGAGCGTGATCGTGCCCTCGGTGGGATCGTAAAGCCTGGCGATGAGCTTGGTGATGGTCGTCTTGCCCGCGCCATTCTCGCCGACGAGCGCGATCCGCTCGGCCGGCCTGATCGCCAGGTTCACGTGGCGGATCGCCCACCGCTCGCTTCCGGGATAGCGGAATCCCACATCCTGAAACACGAATCCATCCCTGATCGGCTCGGGCACCGCGCGCGCTCCGGGCTTGGACGCTATCGTCGGCTTCATGTCGAGGAAGACGAACAGATCTCGCAGGTACAGCGCCTGCTCGTACACGTTGCTCGCGGAGAGCAGAATTCCCTGAATCACGTCTCTGCCGCGGGCGAACGACGCCGCGAGAAAAGTGAGCATGCCGATGGTGATGTCGCCGCGCACGGCGCGTACGAGGATGATGCCGTAGGCGGCGTAATATCCGATCGTGCCGAGGATCGACAGCGCGGCGCTCACCAGGCCGCGGCGAAGCGATAGGCTGCGATTCTCCTCGTAAAACTTCTGCGCCAGCGCCCGGTATCGCTCCGTCAGCCACGGCGCGAGTCCGAACATTTGCACTTCCTTGGCCGTCTTGTCGCTCGCCCCGACGAAGCGCAGATAGTCCAGCTGCCGGCGCTCGGGCGTCCAGCGGAACAGCAGCGAATACGCCAGCGATGCGAAATGGGTCTCGCCGAGGAAGCTGGGAATCACGGCGATCAGCAACAGCAGCAGGAGCCACGGACTGTAGGCGATCAGCGCCCCGCCCAGCGTTACAAGCGTCAGCGCGTCCTGCATGATCGAGAGCAGCAGCGTAAGCAGCGCGATCCGGCCGACGGTCTGCCTGCGGGCGCGCTCGAGGTGGTCGTAAAACGTCGGGTCCTCGAACTGCGCGAGATCCAGCTTCGCCGCCTGCTCCATGAGCGTGACGCTCATGTTGTTCGAGAACAGATCGCCGAGGAGACTCTCGACCAGTGAGGAGGCGCGGGCGAGGATCTCGCCGGCGATGACGATCCCGACCTCGATTGCCAGGTAGCTCCATACATCGCTGATCGGTCCGGTACCCGCTTTTGCGGCGAGCACCGAATCGAGAATCAGCTTGCCAACCCAGAACGTCGCGACCGGCACGAGCGAGCGCAGGGTACGCAGCACGAGGATGGCCGCCGCGAACCCCCGGTGTGTGTTCCAGATCAGGCGCCCGAGTGGAGGGATGTAACGAAGGGCGGCGATGCGCTCGCCCCAGCTTGCCGGTTTGGGCTCATTCGTGCCGCCACGCCGCCGCGACGGCGCCGGAACGAAAACCGGATGGCTCACTTTTCCACCGGCAGCTTGTTCGCCACCCAGGCGTCGTACCCGCCTTCCAGATTTGACACTGCTTCCATTCCCTGAGCCTTGAGGAAGCTCGCCGCAATCGCCGAGCGACCGCCGCCCTGACAGTGAACCACGATCGGCTTGCCCGCATCGATCTCGGTCAATCGGTCGGGAAGCGCGGCAAGTGGAATGTGGATCGCGCCGGGCAGGTGGCCGGCGGCCCATTCATCCGGTGATCGAACATCGATTAGCTGCACCGGGCTTGCTCGCCGGCGAGAGTCGAGTGCGGGTGCGTCGATCTGCGAAACCTGCTTGGTCTTGTTCTGTCGCGTGGTCCATACATCGACGACGTCGGCATCAGCGAACCCGCCGATCCTGACGAGGCCGATCTTTCGAAGCTGCTCCGTGATGAGGCTGGCCGCGCCCGCGTCTCCATCCACTATCAGAAACAGGTCGCGGTCGTACGGGACGAAAGCGCCCATCCAGGTGAGGAACGATTTTCCCAGCGGGATGTTGATGGTGCGGGAGATGTGCCTGGCCGCGAACCGGCTCGCCGGCCGGGTGTCGACGACTGTCGCCCCCCCATCGAGCGCCGCGTTCAGGCCATCCGCCCCCATCGCCGAAATCTCCGTCGCGGGTGGCAGCGTCGTCGCTTCACGATTCAGTCTCTTCATTTCAGCGAAGTACCGCGGCGGGACAGGTTGGTGCTCGAGGGCTCTCCTGACGAACTCGCGCTCGTCGAGGTCGGCGAATGCCCAGTTGAACATGCGCTCATAGCCGAGCGTCGTCTGCGGAACCGACCCGAGCGACTTTCCGCAGACCGAGCCTGCGCCGTGCCCGGGCCAGAGCTGCAGAAGGTCGGGGCGTGACTTGAAGCGCTGAATCGAGGCGTACAGCTCCGACGCCGAGCGATTCGCGCTGCCCTCTGCGCCCACCGCGCGCTCGAGGAGATCGGGACGCCCTACATCTCCAACGAAAATGAAATCGCCGGTCAATGCTCCGACCGGCGCGCCTCCTCGCTTGCCATCCGTCACGATGAGGGAAACGTGTTCGGGCGTATGTCCCGGGGTATGCGCGGCCTCGATGATCACGTCGCCGAGCTGGATCCTGGTACCGGACCGAAGCGGTTCGGCGCCTTTGAGTGCGGAAGCCGTGTATCCCCACTCGCCGCCGCCCTCCGCGCTCAGATGAAGCGTGGCGCCAAGCTTGTCGGCCAGCGCCCGCGAGCCCGAGACGAAGTCGGCGTGGATGTGGGTTTCGGTGGTGTGGGTGATGCGCAGGCGTTCCGCGGTCGCGGCCCGGGCGTATTCTTCGGAGCCGAGGCCGGGATCCACGAGGATCGCTTCCCGGATCCTCTCGCATCCGATCAAATAGCTCGCCTGAGCGAGGTTCTCATCGTAGAAGCGCTTGAATATCATCCCTGAAGAATGATCCTCGATGTATCTTCAATGCCTGCATGTTTTTCACTTCTGCCTTTCTTTTCGCGCTATGAGTTTACCGTTTTTGCGTTGTCCGTTTTTGCGTTACCACGCGGAAGGCAAACGCAACAACGGACGACTCAACCACGGTAAGCTCAAGACACGGCCGTTACTGCGCACAATATATCATGGGTGCTGAGACCGAAGCCGACCGTCAGGCGTCCGCGCTCAGTCGTGACGAGCTTGTGCGCTACAGCCGCCACATCCTGTTGCCGCAGGTGGGGGAGACCGGACAGCGTGCGCTCAAGCGCGCGCGGGTGCTCCTCGTCGGCGCGGGCGGCCTCGGCTCTCCCGCC
>JBGTEZ010000052.1:0-1740 GCA_041747535.1 Gemmatimonadaceae bacterium | reverse complement strand
CGAGGGACTCCACCACGAGCATTTCCGCGTCGACATGATTCAGGGCGGGGCCGGCACGTCCTCGAACATGAACGCCAACGAGGTGATCGCCAATCGCGCTCTCGAGATTCTGGGACGCGAGCGGGGCGACTACGACTTCGTTCACCCGAACAATCACGTCAATCTCAGTCAGTCCACCAACGACGTCTATCCCACCGCGGTAAAGCTCGCGCTCCACTCGGGGATCGCCGATCTCCAGCTCGCGATGATCGCGCTGGCGGCGGCGTTCCTGCACAAGGGCGAAGAGTTCAGCACCTACATCAAGATGGGAAGGACACAGCTGCAGGACGCAGTTCCCATGACGCTCGGCCAGGAGTTCAACGCCTTCGCCCATACCATTCTCGAGGACGTCGACCGGCTCGGCGAGGCGCAGGCGCTGATCCGGGAGATCAACATGGGGGCGACCGCGATCGGAACCGGCATCGCCGCGCCACCGGGGTACGCCGAGAGCGTGCGGAGACACCTCGAGCACATTACGGGACTGCCGCTGATCACCGCTCCCGACCTGGTCGAAGCCACTGCCGATACCGGTGCTTTCGTCCAGCTGTCGGGCGTGCTCAAGCGCTGCGCGGTCAAGCTGTCAAAGATCTGCAACGATCTTCGCCTTCTGAGCTCGGGTCCGCGTGCCGGCCTTGGCGAGATAAATCTTCCGCCGATGCAGCCCGGGTCTTCGATCATGCCCGGCAAAGTGAATCCAGTAATTCCGGAGCTCGTGAATCAGGTGTGCTTCGAAATAATCGGCGGCGATGTCACCGTCACGATGGCGGCCGAAGCGGGCCAGCTCCAGCTCAACGTCTTCGAGCCGATCATCGCCTACCGGCTCTTGAGCGGAATGACGTGCCTCGCCCGCGCCTGCCGCGTCCTGCAGGACCGGTGCATCGAGGGGATCACCGCCAATCGCGAGCGAATGCAGATGTTCGTCGAGCATTCGGTGGGGATCATCACCGCACTCGTGCCGCGCCTCGGATACGAGACCACCACCGAGATCGCGCAGGAAGCGCTCGAGAGCGGACGCGGCGTTTACGAGCTGGTGTGCGAGCGGGGTCTCATCACCAAAGAGGAGCTCGACCGGCTGCTGAATCCTGCTGGAATGACGGGGGCAAGCTGACCGCAGTGGGTCAGGTAGCCTTGTTATTGCGAGTTTCGGATTGCGGACTTTGCGGCCTCAGGACTAACAGCCATTGCGGATCGGCGATTGAGTGAGGACCGCGGAAAAAAAAATCGTTCCGCGCATAGTTTCGATAATCCTCAGTCCTCACTTAATCAGCAATCGTAGATGGCTGTTAGTCCTGAGGCCGCAAAGTCCGCAAACCGAACTCCCAAGCACCCCGCTAACTGACCACTACCGTGCCCGCGGCGCACTCGCACAACTTTCCCTCGCTGGTTAGCTTCTACGTGCTTCCGCGCCAGTCGTAGTACGTCACCGCAAAGAAGCGCTCAATCACGACGAGACCAAGGGATTCTCCTGGCATGAATGGTTCCGACCGCCTTCGGCGGCTTGCATCCTGCGCGTTTCCGGCCGCTCTCCTGCTCGCGGTCTCCGCGTGCTCCCAGGGTGGGCATCCCAATTCGACGCTCGTCCCGCATTCCGATTTCGGGCGTGAGATCGACTTCCTCTGGGACCGGCTGCTGCTGCTGGGCACCATCGTGTTCGTCCTCACCGAAGCCGCGCTTCTCTACATCGTCTTCAGGTACCGGCAC
>JBGTEZ010000051.1:0-4098 GCA_041747535.1 Gemmatimonadaceae bacterium | reverse complement strand
GCGCCTGGATCCTGAAGCTCGGTGAGACGCGCCGCTGGTAAGATAGCGGCGACATGGCGAGCCGTGTGCTCATCGTCGAGGACGAACGGGACATCCGCGACCTCGTCCTCTTCCACCTTCAGCGCGAGGGCTACCAGGTCTTGAGCGCGAGCAGCGGCGAAGAAGCCCTGCGGCAGGTCCGTCATACTCCGCCGGATCTCGTGCTGCTGGACCTCATGCTGCCCGCCATGGGCGGGCTCGAGGTCTGCCGCACCCTCCGCCAGGAGCCCTCGACGGCCGCGCTGCCCATCGTGATGCTGACGGCCACGGGCGACGAGGTCTTTAAAATCCCTATTCCTATTCCTCAAAACGCTCCGAAACATAGCGCCTCGGGCCGATGAAGGGCCCGAAAATGCCCCGATTCCAGGCCGAGGACTCGCATGCTTGACAGCTCGCGAGCCCAGCAGTAACCTACCTCTTGACGAAAAAGGGCGTTTAAAATTCCTATTCCTCAACACCCTCGACGCTCATGGCGTTGCAATAGCGGTATTCGTGCCCGATTAAGGAACGTTAGTACCGAATGCTGGACCCTTCGAACCCGCAAGTGTATTTTCAGACGCCGCGGTTTCAGGCGGCGCTGGTCGAGCTAGCACGCTCTGAATCCGCCGACTTGAGGGATGCACTCGAGCACATCGCGGTCGTCGCCGCGGAGACGCTTGAAGTGGCACGTGTCAGCATCTGGTTGTTCAACGACGACCAGACAGAACTTCTCTGCCTTCATTTGTTTGACAGCGTTAGAGGTGCTAAGGAGAGTGGAGCGATTCTCGAGGTAGCGAAGTATCCGCGGTATTTCAAGGTGCTGCAAGAGAGCCGTACAATAGCAGCCGACGACGCTCGCAACCACCCCTCCACCAGCGAGTTTGCATCCGGTTATCTCGACGTCCTGAATATTGTCGCGATGCTGGACGTACCCATTCGCCGCGAAGGCCGCGTCACCGGCGTACTGTGCCATGAGCACATCGGCTCACCCCGATCCTGGCGCGACGACGAGCAGAATTTCGCAGCGTCGCTCGCCGACTTGGCCGCACTGGTGTTAGAGACGGATCGCCGCCGGCAGGTCGAGCGTGAACTCCGTCAATCGTTCGATCAGCTTGAGCTATTCTTTTCGCAGTCGCTCGACGGGTTCTTCTTTATGATGCTGGACCAGCCCCTCCGTTGGGATGACAGTATCGACAAGGAAAAAGCCCTGGACCACATTTTCGAGCACCAGCGCATCACGAAGGTAAACGACGCGATGCTTCGCCAGTACGGTGCTTCTCGGGACCACTACCTGGGACGGCGGCCCAAGGATGTTTTCGCTCACGATCTCGAAAGCGGGCGCCAGTTCTGGAAGCAGATGCTCGATAAGGGAAACCGTCACGGCGAGAGCGAGGAGCGCCGCTTCGATGGCAGCTCATTGTGGCTCGACGGAGACTACATCTGTATATACGATTCCGCTGGGCGCGTAACCGGCCATTTCGGAGTTCAGCGCGACATTACCGAGCGAAAGCAAACCGAATACGCCCTTCAACGGTACAGTCAGCGTCTGAAACTTCTGCGGCAGACGGACCGCGCCATTCTCGCGGCGCGTTCTGTCACTGAAATTGCGGAGGCCGCGCTAGCCCGTTTTCACGAACTCGTTCCATGTCAGCGCACCAGCGTTTCGGTGATCGAACCTGGAGATGCCGTCGCACGGGTGGTCGGAGTCCTTACACGGGTGGGAAGGCACTTAGGGGTTGGATCCCACGTGCCGGTGGATTTTTTTGGCGATCCGGACGATCTTCGGCAAGGCCGGCCGTATGCGGTAGACGATCTGACCCAAGTGCCGCTTACGCCGGCACGGGCCGCGCTCGAAGCCGACGGAATACGGTCTATTGTCGCCGTTCCACTGCTCGCGAACGGCGAACTTATCGGCACGCTGAATCTCGGTTCGAATAAGATTGCTGCCTTCTCGGCAGAGCACGTGGAAATCGCTCAGGATGTGGCCGATAGTCTCGCAGTGGCGATCCGGCACGCTCATTTGAATCAGCGAGTGGAAAACCACGCAGCCGATCTTGAACGGCGCGTCGGCGAGCGAACTCTCGAACTTTCCGAAGCCAATTCCCGGCTTCGTGAAAGCGAGGAACGGGTTCGGGCGCTTTATAACAACACCCCGGTGATGATGCATTCGCTCGACGAAAATGGCCACTTGCTGGAGGTGAATCAGTTCTGGTTGGATACCCTTGGCTATGAGCGCGGCGAAGTGATCGGCCAACCGGTCGTGAATTTTGCGCCGCCCGAATTCCGGGACATCGTCAAGAACGTAGTGATGCCCCGCCTAGCCCGCGACGGCTTTATCAAGGACGTGGAAGTTCAGGGTCTGAAGAAAAATGGCGAAACCGTCGACCTGGTGGCGTCCTCCGTGGTGAAGCGCGATGCTCACGGCAAGTTCTTGCACAGCCAGACCTTCCTGGTCGACATGACCGAACAGCGTCGCACGCAGCGCGAGAACATCTACTTGCAAGAGGAGCTGCAAAGCGAGCTGAATTTTGAGGAAATTGTAGGTAGTTCTCCAGCGATTCAGAGAGTATTCAGCAGCATTGAGATGGTTGCTCCGACGGATTCCACGGTTCTGCTGCTTGGGGAAACTGGCACGGGAAAGGAACTGATCGCCCGTGCGCTGCACAACCGCAGTCGGCGCAAACAAAGCGTGATGGTTAAGGTGAATTGCGCCGCCCTTCCCGCCAACCTGGTCGAAAGCGAGCTTTTCGGACACGAAAGGGGTGCCTTCACGGGGGCGGTTGGGCAAAAGAAGGGCCGCTTTGAGCTCGCCCACCGCGGGACCATCTTCCTCGACGAAGCCGGCGAGATTCCCCTCGAAACGCAGAGCAAGTTGTTGCGTGTTTTGCAGGAGCAGGAATTCGAAAGAGTGGGTGGATTTCAGACCCATAAGGTGGATGTGCGCGTCATCGCCGCCACCAATCGGGACCTCGAACAGGAGGTCCGGCGGGGCGTCTTCCGGTCGGATTTGTTCTATCGCCTGAACGTCTTCCCCATCGAAGTTCCGCCCTTGCGCGCCCGCAAGGATGATGTTCCCCTGCTGGCCGCCTATTTTATTCGGAAATTTGCGCAGCGCATGGGCAAGCGTATCCACGGGATGCATCGCTCCGTACAAGATCAGCTCTATCAATACGACTGGCCCGGCAACGTACGCGAACTGGCGAACCTCCTGGAGCGTGCAGTGATTCTCTGCCAGGGCGACACCCTCCAACGGTCCCACGTCGCCGTTAGCCGCGTGCGCCCAGCGTCGGCGTCCCCGGAGTCTTTGCCTACGCTCGAAGAAGGGGAGCGTCGCCTAATTAGGCGGGCACTGGAGCAAACCGGAGGCGTTTTGGCCGGGCCGAATGGTGCTGCTGAGCTCCTGGGGATCAAGCGCTCCACGTTGTGGTCACGGATGCGCAAACTCGGCGTTGAGCTTCCCAAGGGCCGCTCAACCGGCGCCCGCGCCTAGCTTCTGCTCACCCTCACCCGTCGGTACGCTGCTGAAACTTCGATGGTGGTACGCTCCTGCTAGACATGGCCATTGGGCGACATCTGGCAGAGCGATCGCCTGCGCCTTCTCGTGCAGCCGCGCTGGCGGCCCGATGCGGACACCTACGAGACGGCGACGACGGCCGAGATCCTGGTAGACCTTGCCGGTGTCGAGGAAGACGACCTCGAGGTGCAGCTCTTCGAGGACGTGCTGGTCGTCGAAGGGCGCCGCCAGCTGCCCTCGTGCCAAGAGGGGGCCGTGTACCATGCGGTCGGCATCCGCCAGGGCCCGTTCCGGGTGGAGCTGCCGTTGCCGGCCCCTGTGGACGCCGAGCGAGTCGAGGCGCGTTACGAGCGTGGCCTGCTCCGCATCACCCTGCGGAAGCGTGCGGAGGCCGGCTGATGGCAGTAGAGCCTGGTGCCGGCCCAGGGGACTTCGCCATCCCCGATGCACTCCCGGTCCTGCCGCTCCGGGACATGGTCCCGTTCCCGCTCACGGCGTTCCCGCTAGCCGTAGGACAGCCGCGCTCCGTTCGGCTCGTCGATGAGGTCATGCGCGGCAACCGACTC
>JBGTEZ010000050.1:0-4041 GCA_041747535.1 Gemmatimonadaceae bacterium | reverse complement strand
AACGGTCCTGGCGTGCCTGCAGCTCGGCCGTCTCTGCGCGGGCCTTCTGCCTCCCTACACCATGTCGCGCGAGCTCACCGTCGAACGAATCGAGCAAACCAGGCAATGGGTCTCGGCGCTCGCGGTTCCGACCGGGATCCGCGCCGTCGCTTTCAGCATTTTCGGGGCGCTCAACGGTTTTGACCGCTCCCGCGCGGCTCTCGCGCTGGCCGACCTTGTGAAAGCCGCGTACGGGCAGTTAGATGAGGCATCCCGGTTCGAGATCGATACCGTGCGACAGGAGCTGATCTCATCCACGGTCGCGCACTCGCGGCACACGACAGCCCATCAGAATCCGGCGCCGTCTCAGTCACTTCCCCACCCTCACCCGTATCAAGGCTGATCATGGCCGGTCACAGCAAGTGGAAACAGATCAAGCATTACAAGGCGGCAACGGACGCCAAGCGTGGTGCGCACTTCACCAAGCTGATTCGGGAGATCACGATGGCCGCCAAGCTCGGCGGCGGCGATCCGGCGCACAATCCGCGACTTCGCACCGCGATCGACGCGGCGAAAGCGGCGTCGATGCCGAAAGACAACATCGAGCGCGGCATCAAGAAAGGCACGGGTGATCTCGAGGGAGTCAATTACAGCGAGGTCACGTACGAGGGATACGGCCCCGGTGGAGTGGCCATTCTCATTTTCACGCTGACCGACAACCCGACACGCACCGTCGCCGACATCCGGCACCGCCTCAGTCGCCTCGGCGGCCACCTCGGCTCGACTCATTCCGTGTCGTATCTCTTCGACCGCAAGGGACAGATCTACATCGACGGCTCGAAGTACGATGAGGACACCGTGCTCGAGGTCGCGCTCGACGCGGGCGCCGAGGACTTTGCGGCCGAGGGAGATCAGTTCCTCGTGACGACCGATCCGCACTCGATGCACGCGGTGCAGAAGGCGCTCGAGACGGCGAAAATCGAAGTCGTGGAAGCTGAAGTGGCCTACATTCCAAAAACCACCACCCGCGTCGAGGGTAAGAACGCCGAGTCGGTGGTGAAGCTCCTCGAGGAGCTCGAAGACCTCGACGACGTGCAGAAAGTCGCCGCGAATTTCGACATGGACGTCGAGCAGATGTCGGGTGCGTGAGACGCCCGCGCGGGTTGTACTCGGCATCGACCCCGGCACGGCGGTAACGGGCTACGGTGTAATCCGGAAGGAGGGACGCAATCGGCTCACGCTGATCGAATGCGGCGTGATCAGGACCAGGCCGCGCGACGCGCTTGCGCTCCGCCTCGCCGAGATCCACGAGGGAATCGCCGAGCTCATTCGGCGTCACTCGCCCGACGTTCTCTCTATCGAAGACATCTTCTACGCGCGAAACGTGCGGACTACCGTCGTGCTCGGCCACGCCCGCGGAGTGATTCTGCTGGCGGCGGCGCAGGCGGGGATGGAGATCCACGAATTTCCGCCGGCGGAAATCAAGAAGGCGGTGGCCGGAACGGGTGCGGCAACCAAGCTGCAGGTTCAGTTCATGGTCATGCGGCTGCTGCGACTCAAGTCCGCACCGAGCCCGACCGACGCGACGGACGGAGTGGCGGCGGCGCTGGCATTCGCGCTCAGTCCAGATCTTCCCGGCATCGTGAGGCTCGAGCTTCCCGATTTGCGGCGTCTGGCGCGCGAAGCCGAGGCGGCCGGGCTCGTTGACATCCCGGGACGAGTGATTGGAGCGCGCCCGGCGTGATTGGGCAGATCGTCGGCAAGCTGGTGGCCAAGGATCTCGACTCGCTCGAGGTGATGACCGCGGGCGGCGTCGGCTACGAGCTGACGATTCCGCTCAACGTCTACGAGACGCTGCCGCGCGCGGGCGACAACGTGACCCTGCACACGTCCCTCGTGGTCAAGGAGGATTCGTGGCAGCTGTTCGGTTTCGGCACCACGTTCGAGAAGCGGCTGTTCGAGAAGCTGCTCACTGCGAACGGCGTCGGGCCTTCGCTCGCGATCGGGATGATGTCGGCGCTATCGGCGAGCCGGCTGATCAAGGCCATCCGGGAGAAGGACATTCCGACGCTGCAAAGCGTTCCGCGGGTAGGGCGGAAGAAGGCCGAACGCCTGATCCTGGATCTGGGTGACAAGCTGGACGGTCTTGGGGATCCGAGCGGCAAGCCTGGTGCGGCGCCGCCGAGCGCGGTGGCGGACGATGCGATGAGGGCTTTGGTGTCGCTTGGCTACTCCAACGTGGACGCCGAGCGCGGGGTGAGGCTGGCTTTGGATGGTGGTCGAGGGGGCGAAGGAGCATCTGCCCCGGACCTTATCCGGGCGGCGCTGGCCAAGCTGAGTGGGAGGTAATCGCGCGGAGACGTCTCAGGCAGTAGCGTTGTGCAGTAGGGTTTCTGACCGTTTTGTGCTGGCGGCGAGACGGTTCGATGGTGTCGGTGAGATTTAATTCCGGCGGACATCCGCTGGAGAGTTGATGTACCTCTTACCGAGAGGTGAAAATGTCGGGTAGACATCTCTATTTTCTGGCCGTCGGGGCTCTCGTTGGCTGCGCAACGAGCGGCCGCTACCCCGAGCACCAGGCTACCCCCGCCAGCAAGTCCAGCGTGCTCACCGATGTCGAAATCGGAAACGCAAATGCCGACCTCAATTCGGCGTATGATGCGATCGCGCGCCTGCGTCCCGGCTGGCTAGCGGCACGGGGGGTGACATCGTTCGGTGGTAGCGGAAGCGGAACCGAGTTCGCCGTGGTATACGTCGACGGCCAGCGATACGGCGACCTGAGCTCGCTGAGAAACATCCAGGCCTTTCAGGTCGGCTCGATGCAGTACTACGACGTGACGCAGGCGGGCGCGATGTTCGGGATAAGAGGCGGATCGAGCGGAGTGATCGAGATCAAGCTGAAGGGGCCGCGCACATGAGCCCGCTGACGAGGCTCAAGCGCCTTTCCCCGCATCAATACGCCTTGCTGTGGCTGGCCTTCACTACCGTGCTGATGTGGAGCCTCTACGTCTTCAGTCCGCCCGGTGACTTGCGACCCGGCGCGGCGGGTTTTCTCGGACTGGTGGTGGCAGGAACCACGGCGACCGCTTACTGGGCGAAACGGCGCGAAGTTGCCGGTTTGCCGCCTTATTACTTCGCGACACAGAGTCCGCTTTATTCCGGGGTCGCCGCTTTTTTTCTGGCAGGCATTTTCTCGGCGCTTTTCGTCTGGTTTATCGACCCGGAAAAGAACCCGCTGTTGTACGGAGCGTTCATGGGCACGCTGATGGGCGCGGTCACCTATCAGCACCGGCGCACGGGAGGGAACTCTTTCCGCTCCTTTCTTTTTATCTTCGTACCGCTGGCAATCGTGTATATCGTGATCGCTACGTACCTGAGAACACGCTAGGCGTGTTCCTGCGTCTGCTGGCTTGAGATGAGATCAGCAACGGCTCAGAGAGCGTCGACCTTTACCGAATCGGTGATTCGCGAGATGACGCGGATCGCGAACCAGTACGGCGCGATCAATCTTGCCCAGGGATTCCCCGATTTCCCGATGCCCGCGCCGATGAAGGATGCGGCGTGCGCGGCGATTCACGGCGACATCAATCAGTACGCGATCACGTGGGGAAGTCCCGCGCTCCGGCTGGCGATCGCCGAGAAGTACCGGACGTGGTACGGGATGGTGGTTGATCCGGAGCGGGAGATCACGGTCTGTTGCGGCGCGACGGAGGCGATGGCGGCGACGTTTTTGGCGCTGATCGATCCGGGTGATGAGGTGATCATCTTCGAGCCTTACTACGAGAATTACGGTCCTGACGCGATACTGGCGGGGGCGAAGCCGGTGTTCGTGCCGCTGGAGGCCCCGGACTGGAAGCTGGATCCGGACAAGCTTCGTGCTGCGTTCACGAACAGGACTCGCGCGATTGTCGTGAATACGCCGCACAATCCGACGGGACGCGTCTTTACGCGGGAAGAGATCTCATTGATCGCCGAGCTGTGTCAGACGTGGGACGTGATTGCGATCACGGACGAGATCTATGAGCACATCCGGTACGCGGGCGGGCACCACGTGCTGGCGAC
>JBGTEZ010000049.1:0-5988 GCA_041747535.1 Gemmatimonadaceae bacterium | reverse complement strand
CGCGCCTTCACTCCGCGCGACCAGAAGGCAGTGAAATCAACCGCTGAGACGATGCGCCCAAACCCCGGGCTCGACATAGAACGAGTCATCGTCGAGCTTGGCGTTGGCGAGGCGCTGGTGTCCTTCCTCGATGCCGCCGGTACGCCGGGAGTGACCGAGCGCGCCTGGATGCTTGCGCCGGGTTCTCAGATTGGCCCCATCACTCCAGACGAAAGGCGCAGGCTGATAGCGAGCTCGGTGGTGGCGGGAGTGTACGAGAAGGAAGTGGACCGAGAGTCCGCGCTCGAGTTGCTGAGGGCACGAGCGGAAACGCGAGAAGCGGCTGCCCGCGCGCCAGCGAAGGTTCCCGGTCCGGCCAGCGCCGGCGCGACCGCGCCCTCGAACAGCCCGTTCGGAGGACTCGGCGGCCTCATCTTCGGAAGCACCGGCCCACGAGGAGGAAAGCGCGATGGCCTCGTCGATCTCATGGCCAAGAGCGCCGCGCGAAGCGCGGGCAGCGCAATCTCGCGCTCCGTTTTACGAGGCGTCCTCGGCTCGCTGGCTGGCAGAAAACGGTAGCCCCATATCTCGTTTCCGGGCTCGGTGAAATAGAAGGCGACTGCAACTGCGGAGGGGGACGGGCGGGAGGTGGGAGAGATGCATAGTTGGAAGGTTGCCAGGTCACTGCACACCGACTTTCCTGCTATGCAAACCGCCGCTGGCGACAACGCGAGCGGTTACTGAGCGAATACTGGGATAGGTCGCGGCGTAGTGACCTGATTAACTAACCCCTACGCTTCTCTCACCTCCCGCCCGTTCCCCTCCGCAGCTGCAGTTCAACCCCAACTGCAAAAAACAATTCAAAAAATGTTTCGCGCGGGTGTCGATTCCCCCACATCCCATTCGACGTACTTATAGAGCCCCTTCAGAGACGAAGGCCGGCCGCAAACCACGATCAGAGGACAGGACAATGCGATTCATGGTACTGGTGAAAGGCGACAAGAATACCGAAGCGGGAGTTATGCCCAAAGAGCACGAGCTCGCCGAGATGGGAAAGTTCAATGAAGAGCTGGTCAAGGCTGGTGTAATGCTGGCGGGCGACGGACTCCACCCGAGCTCGAAGGGCGCCCGCGTTCGATTCTCGGGAAAAAAGCGGACGGTCATCGATGGACCATTCGCCGAGGCCAAGGAGCTCGTTGCGGGATTCTGGATCTGGCAGGTGAAGTCGAAGGATGAGGCAATCGAGTGGCTCAAGCGAGCGCCGTTCGATGGAGGAACGGAGATTGAGATTCGCCAGATCTTCGAGGCCGAGGACTTCGGCGCCGAACTCACGCCCGAGCTCATTGCTCAGGGAGAGCGGCAGCGGGAGCAGGCGAAGGCGAACGCCAGGCGATAGGCCGACCGCGCCGGGCATGCCCTTGCCCGAGCGGCGCATGCTGATGTGTATTGGTAGCCGTGACGGCTTCCAATACACATCGCGCCATCGAGGCGGTCTGGGAGAATCGAGTCAGCTAAGCTGATCGCGGGATTGACGCGAATCGTGCGCGACGTCGGCGTCGCCGAAGATCTGGCGCAGGATGCTCTGGTCGCAGCTCTGGAACAGTGGCCCGCGTCAGGAGTTCCCGATAACCCCGGTGTACGATCAGCTGGCCGAGCCGGCGCCTTCTCCGGTGATCGAGCTCAATCGCGCGGTCGCCATCGGAATGGCGCAGGGGCCGGCGGAAGGTCTCCGGCTCGTCGACGAGCTGCGGTCCGAGCCCTTGCTCGAGGGCTATCACCTGCTGTCGAGCGTGCGCGGAGACTTGCTCGCAAAACTGGGATGATTGGGCGAGGCTCGCGCGGAATTCGAGCGGGCGGCGGCGCTTACCCGCAACAACGCCGAACGGAGACTGCTGTTGGCACGCGCAGCTGCATCGGACGGTGAATCGCAGCCTGGTGCCCCAGGAACGCCTTGATTATCCGTCCCGCCGCGGCCGCGACCTGACGGCCGCGAGATTCGCTTCAACGATAAAGCCGGTCAGCTCTCGCGAAGACTCCCGCGACAGCACTTTCGCGGGCGGCAATACGCTGCCGTTCAGCTGCACGTCTCCCAGATTCTCGCGAGCGCTCTGAGTGACGTAGACGACCGCATCCTCGGGAATCGTCGCGAGATCGTCTTTGCCGGCGACCAGAATCGTCACCTTCGCGGCATCGACTCGCGTTGCGAGAAATGCCTGGACGACAGCTCCGAAGGCTTCGTCGGTGACGACGACATAGCTGGGCGACCGCATCAGGCTTTGCCACGCCGGTCCGATCAGATCGAGTCTCACCGATACGCAGATGCAGGGAATCGCGAGTCGAGCGGAGAAGGAGCGCGCCGCGTCAAGGCATGCCTCGGTTGTGATCAGGATGTCCGCCTGCCGCAGGTCGGATGGTAGTTCCTTCGCTCGATCGAGCTCAGTGAGTTTTTCGCCGGCGGCCTCGAGTCCATAGTACGTCCGCAACTCCCGCCGAAGTCCCTGAATCTGATCGTGCGTCGGCGCAATGACGAACGCCTTCAAACGGAGCGTCTCGGTTGCCCGGCGGAGCCACTCGCCGATGGCTGTGATGGAGATCTCCCGTGTGACGGCATCGGCAAGGATGTCGGCAATCCATCCTTCAGACGGCGAAGCCACCGATCCATTCAATCCCGCGTCTGCCGATATGTACGCGCCGGACCGAGATCTCAACTCGACCAGCCCGTCGACAGACAGCTCTCGATACGCGTCCGCGACGACCCGCGGGTCGATCCCCATCTCGGCGGCCATCTCCCGCGTGCTGGGAAGCTTTCCGCCGGGTCTCCATAGGCCGGTCTCCAGGGCCTTGAGAATCTGCTGGCGAAGGGTCTCGGCGAGCTTTTCAGAATTCTTTGGCATCCGGCTCTTTTGAGGGTGAAAGTCCGCAACCAGGTGCCTACTGCGGCATATTTTATGCTTCAGATACCAACAGCGTGGCGATCTGATGCAGTTATCATGCTACAGATCGCACAAACGGAGTTACCCGTCACGTCATCCCAACCTTTCTTTTGTGGAGGCTTTATGGCAGGACCGCAATCCCCACGCAGAACGCGAATGTACGCCATTGTGGCGGCGGGCGTCATCGCGGCGACCGTGGGTGTCGGAGCGTTGTTCGCGTCCGATCACCAGGACACGCCCGAAGTAGAGCTCAACCCGCGCATGGACATCAACGATGTCTACTCCTTTCCCGGGAGCGGCGGAACGAGCACCGACCGGGTCACGCTCGTGATGACCACGTCGTCGCCGATCGCGGCAGGCACCAACGCCCAGTTTGATCCCAATCTCCTCTACCAGCTGAAGATCGACAATTCTGGAGACGGCAGGGAAGATCTGGTCATCCAGGCCCGCTTCGATAGAAACGGTGGCTACACCATCACCGGTCCGGTCGCCCCGACCGCGACAGGCCAGCTCGGCACCGTCCTGTCGGGCGGAGCGTCGGTAACCGGAACTGTCGGACAGTCAGCCAGCGCGGGCAATCTGCAGGTTTTTGCCGGACTCCGCGCCGATCCATTCTTCATCGACCTCGAGCAGTTCTTCAAGATCGTCCCGGATCGTCGTCCCTCGACCGGACCCCTGTCGGTGCCGCAAACGCAGCAGGCGACGGCATTCCGTAATCCCGGCGTCGATCTTCTCCGGCCCTTCAATGCGCTGGCGATCGTCATCGAGCTCCCCAAGTCCCAACTCGTTTCCTCTACCGCAACAGGGGCCAGCTTCGGTCTCTGGGGCACAATCAGCCGATAATCACAATGAAAAACTTCATATCAAGGAGAGCCGGTACGCGCGCGCTCGGCGTCCTCCTCGCCCTCGGCACGACACTCGGCGCGACGGCCTGCGATGATGACATCGACGGCCTCACCGGTGTGGATTCAAATCGCACCTTCACCCAGGTCGAGCGACTTGGAAATCCGCTGATCAGCGAAGTGTTCTTCCCGAAGCGCGATCACGGCCTCCACAACACCAAGAGCCCCTTCGAGGATCCGCTTGCGATGACCGCCGGTGGCTCTGATGTGCCGGGTCACATCCGCACCTTCGTGAGCTCCTTTCCAAACCGGACGGAGCAGACCATCACGACTCTGCAGACCGTTTTCGCGATGGACATGCTCATGACGTACCCGAACCGCGCTCCATCGACGGCCGGATGGCTGACGTGGGCGCTGCAGCCGGGCGTAGGGTACGGCGGCAGGAAGCTCGCCGATGACGTCGTTGACGCCGGACTGATGGCTGTCTTCGGAAACCTGCTCGATCCGTCGCAGCCGGTACTCGCAGGGCTGACATCCGACAACGTCCCATCCTCGGTTCGCCAGTTCTCGAGCACGTTCCCCTATCTCGAGGCACCCCGATAACGGATGCTGCGTGTGCCGGCCCGATTTTGGGCCGGCATGCGCTCGTTCCGCCTCCAGGGCATCTATGAAGACCGGATACATCGTTGTCATCGTCAGCGCTGTCGTCGCGGGGCTGGGCGTGGCTGGTGCGAATCGGCCGGCGGCACACGCGCGCGACTTGCATCCTCCCGCACAGCGGAACTCTCCCGCCGAAGAGCTCCGTCAGCGGGATCTGCAGATCGCCGGCTGGACCAGGGCGCTCGACGCCGATTCGGCGAGCGCGATCGCGCTCGCTCAGCTCGCCGGACTCTACCTGCAGCGCGGGCGCGAGAGCGGTAATTACAACGATCTCACGACGGCCGAGGCTCATGCGCGGAAATCCCTGTCGCTGCGCGCCGATCGCAACGGCAAGAGCTTCGTCACTCTCGCCTCGAGCCTCCTCGCCCAGCATCGCTTCGCTGAAGCGTTGGCGGCCGCCACGACGGTCGTCGAGCTCGAGCCCGACATCCCGCAGTACCGCGCGCTCCTCGGCGAGACGCAGCTGGAGCTGGGAGACTACGACGGCGCTCGTGTCTCGTTCGGATCGCTCCACTCCGTGAGAACCCACTTGTCCATCGCACCGCGCCTGGCGCGATTCGCCGAGATATCCGGACGCGCCGCCGAGGCACGAAAGATATTGCGCGGCGCGCGTGACGCCGCGCTCGCACGCCCGGATTTGCCACCGGAGCAGGTGGCCTGGTTTCATCTGCGGCTCGGCGAGGTCGAAGCCCGTGCCGGTCGTCCGCGCGGCGCTCGTCAGGCGTTCTCCAGCGGGCTTCTTCTCGCTCCCGATGATTACCGGCTCCTCGCTGCCCGCGCGCGGCTGGAAACAGCCCAGGGATATCCGCAGAAAGCCGTAGACCTGGCCGAGCGATCTCTCGCCGAGCGAATGGATCCGGTGACGCTCGGGACCATCGCGGAAGCGTACGAGATGCTCGGTGACACCGCGCGCGCCGGCGAAGCTTTCCGCGCGATGGAGCTGTTGGTGACCGCTCAGCCCGGCGCATACCACCGCGCCTGGTCCCTCTTTCTCCTCGACCACGATCGCAGTGTGCCGGAAGTACTGGCAAGGGCGAGGGAAGAAATCGCTACCCGCAAGGACATCTACGGCTACGACCTTCTCGGCTGGGCGTTGTTCAAGCAGGGTCTCTACGCGGAAGCGAGGCAGGCAGCGCGGCAGGCGCTCAGGCTCGGAACCGAGGACGCCTTGCTCTTCTATCACGCCGGCATGATCGAGCACGCGCTCGGCGATCGCGCTGCGGCGAGGGACTATCTGGAGCGGGCGCTGACGATCAACAGTGACTTTCATGCGATACAGGCCCGCATTGCCCGCGAGACGCTGGAGTCCTTGCCTCGATGAGTGACTTCGGCGCCTTCGTTCAGCTGGGGTTCGCGCACATCACCACACTCGATGCGCTCGACCACATCCTCTTCCTGCTTGCCCTCGCCGCGATCTATACGGTCAGGGACTGGCGCGACGTGCTCTGGGTGGTGACGGCGTTCACGATCGGGCATTCGATTACACTGGTGCTCGCGGTGACCGGTCTTGTTCGCATCCAGAGCGACCTCGTCGAGTTTCTGATCCCGCTCACCATCGTCGCGACCTGTGTCGA
>JBGTEZ010000048.1:0-7613 GCA_041747535.1 Gemmatimonadaceae bacterium | reverse complement strand
CGGCGAGCCCGGTGCACCAGCGGGCGGGCCGGAAGCGGGCACACCACCCGCCGACGATGTGGTCGAAGCCGACTACGAGATCGTTGACGATAAGAAGTAATGGGAATTCTGAACGAGAACGGCCCGGCGGAAATCCGCCGGGCCGCTTTCTTTTATTGACAGTTGCTTTTCGCGTCTTGAGTTGACCGTTGTTGCGTTGTCCGGTGTTGCGTTCGGTGAGCCAGCTACTTCACCTCGACGGGACCTCGAGCTTGGATCTACCGGCCAGCCGTGGCCGTGTCCTCTACCGTCCATTCGCCGAGATTGCGCCACCACGCAT
Organism: Gemmatimonadaceae bacterium; assembly: GCA_041747535.1. Classification (GTDB taxonomy): domain Bacteria; phylum Gemmatimonadota; class Gemmatimonadetes; order Gemmatimonadales; family Gemmatimonadaceae; genus UBA4720. The sequence goes on along the minus strand of JBGTEZ010000048.1, from coordinate 7,294 downwards.
CGGCGCGGAGCCCAGTGGGCCGAATCCGCTTCGATACTCCATAAACGTTCCTCAGCTCGTAAATCCACATCGCCGGCGCGTCTTCGACGAGAATCCGGTACGACCGCCGGTAAAGATCCACGCTCCGGCCCGGGTTCGCCTCTCGCGTCGCGCTGTCGATCACCGCGTCGAACGCGGCGTTCCTGTAGGACGACGCGTTGTACCCGCCGGGCTTGATCTCGCTGCTCGCCCACTCCTCACGCACCGAAGACGGTGTCGGCTCGATGTGCCACGCATTGAGCAGTGCATCGAAGTTGCGCTCCTCCATCCGCGCACCGAAAGTATTCACCTCGATCGGCTGGACCGAAACTTTCGCGCCCGCCTTCTGCCATTGATCCTGCAGCAGCACCGCCAGCTTCATCCGGTTGACGCTCGAGCTCGGAACGATGAGCGAGAACGCAAGCGGGAGAGCGCCGCGCCGGCGCATTCCATCGCTGCCGCGTTTCCATCCCAGTGAATCCAGCGCCCGCGCCGCGCGCGCCGTGTCATAGGGAAGCGATGCGGTCGTGTCGCTCGTCGCCAGCAGCCGGGTCGCCGGCCCATGGGCGACGAGCCCGAATGTGTCGAAGACGTTGCGAACGAGCGCCGCACGGTCGACCGACATCACGAGCGCCCGCCGCACTTCGCGGTCGCCAAGCACTGGATGAGCGCGGCCGGTCTTCCTGTCGATCAGGTTGAACGCCACATATCCGTAATCGAGGCTTCCCTCCGATACGCGAACTTCTTTGCCGGCGGCAACCGTCTTCGCGACGTATTCCGGGCGCAGCACATCGATGAAGTCCGCGGCACCGGTGAGAAAGCGCACCACCGCGGCGGGATAGTCCGGCGAGATCAGCCAGATCACCCTGTCCGCGTTGGGGCGGCCACGATAGTTCGCCGTGTCGGCGACCAGAACTATGCGGGAGCCGCGATCCCAGGCGCTGAACCGGAACCTGCCGCTGCCGACCGGATTGCTCGCAAAGCTGCTCGCGCGAATACCAGCCGCCGGACCGCTTGTCAGGTGGGCGGGAAGAATCGGGACCGACTGCGCCGCCTTGAAAAACGAATCGGGCTTCTTCTCCTTGAGCCAGACGCGCGCGGTAAGCGAATCGACGAGCGAAACGGAATCGACGTTATCCAGACCGGACGAATACGGAGACGCGAGCGCGGGATCCTTGACCAGACGGAAAGTGTGCTGCACGTCGGAGGATCGGACGGCACGGCCATCGTGCCACTTCGCGGCGGGATCGAGCTCGAAGTCGATCGAGAGCGAATCCTTCCCCCAGCTCCACCGCCGCGCCAGCCTCGGCGAAAATCCCGCATCGCCGACGGTGTTCAGATTCTCGCCGATGTCGGCGAGGTTGTCGAACATCTGATCGGTGACCTGCTTGCCGAGCAGCGACAGAGTGAGTGGTGGAACGAGAACGTCGGCATCCGCTGAAGCGGAGACCACGATGGTACCGCCAACCTTGCTGCCCTTATCCTCCGCGCAGCCGGTGGCGAGTGCTGACACCACCACCAGCGAGACGAACGACTGCAAACGATTCACGCGGATGCTTCCTCCGAGTAGTTCTTCAGGTCATCGGGCAGCGGTGGAGCCGGACCGTCGGTCTCCCCGCCCGCCCAGCTCAGGAATTTCTCCAGCAGGTCGGGATCGAACTGACCCTCGGAAGCGCGCATGGCCTTTGCCGCGTGAGGTGGAGTCATGCCGGGCCGGTATGAGCGCGTCGATGTGAGGGCGTCGTAGACATCAGCGACGCAGAGTATTCGCGCCGCAAAGGGAATGTCTTCTCCGGCGAGTCCGTCGGGATATCCCTTTCCGTCCCATCGCTCATGGTGATTCCGGATGATGGCCCGCACGTCGCCGGGAAAATCGATGTCCGAGACCAGCTCGAGCCCGGCGATGGGATGCCGCTTCATGATCTTCCACTCTTCGTCGTCGAGCTGGCCGACTTTGTTGAGCACGTCGGTGGGTACGATGATCTTGCCGATGTCGTGGAGGAGCGCGCCGAGGCGAAACCAGAACAACGACCGTGAATCCATGCCCGCGCTGTCGGCGAGCACACATGCGAGAAAGGCCACGCGCTGGCAGTGGCCCTGAGTGTACCGGTCCTTGCTCTCGATGGAATCACCCCACTGGTGCGCCATCTCGAGAAACCGCGCCTCGAGCGCGGTGTTCCGCTGTTCGACTTTTGCGACCCGGTGCTGCGCCTTGAGCTGGGTGTAGAGCGCGTGCGATTCGTTGAGACGCGCGAGCATGTCGCGGTGCCGCTTCTGGGTCCAGTACAGCTCCGCCAGCTGCTCGGCGACATCGGCGCGCAACAGCATGTCCTCAGCTTCCTCCGCGCACTCGGCCGCTCGGCCCAGGAATTCAGCCGCCCGCACGTAATCGCCCTGTTCGCGCGCGATCACGCCGACGTGTCGGAACACTTCCCCGCGCCGGCCGGGCGATACATCCGCCGGCAGGTCGAGTATCGGTCTCAATCGCGCGCTTGCTTCGTCGAACCGGCCGGTCCCGATACAGAGCTGAATCTGATTGAGCGCTACCTCGACCTCGTTGGTGTAGTCGTGCTCTTCTCCAAAAGCGAGCGCGGCTTCGCGGTACGCTTCCTCCGCCCGCGCGACATCCCCGAGCTCGGCGTAGGCGACACCGATGTTGTTGAGGACCTGGGCTTCCTGATCGCGCATCCCGAGCGAGTGATAGCCCTCGCGACTCAGGATGAACGCTTCGAGGGCTCCGCGCGATGCACCCCGGATTCCCGCCACGGTGCCGAGATTCTGATCGATCATCGCCATGGCCTGCGCATCCCCGGTGGCGGCGGCATTGGCCCGCGCCTCCCGGTATATCGCTTCCGCCTTGTCGAGATCGCCGCTGGTCTGGTACAGGATCGCCACGATATTGAGCGCCTGCGCTACCGATGACCGTGATTCCGCCTGCGTTGCGGCAGCGACCGCGGCCTCGAGGACGTCCATCGCCGCGGCGCGGTTACCCTGCTCCAGGTACGCGCGACCCAGCCACCTCAGAGCGGCGAGGCGGGTATGGACGTGAGCGTTGGGATCTCTGACCAGCAATTCGTAGCGGGTCGATGCGTCGCCCCATCTCCCTTCCCGCTCCGCCGTCTTTGCCTCGTCAATCAGTGCCCGCACCGCTTCGGACTCCGCCGCGTAGATACCCGCCGTCGGCGTAGCGGTCATGACGAAGCGAGGATGGTGCGCCTCACAGTTCCCTCGTCGCGCAGCTTGCGCATGAGGGTTGGCCTGGAGATTCCGAGTATCCTCGCCGCGGCGCTCAGATTCCCGCCCGTCGAGCCAATGGTAATGTGAATTGCTTCGTCCACGATCGCCTGGAGTGATTTCCCCTCGAGGGGGATGTGAATCATGGTGCCGGCCGGCATTTCCACCAATGGGACGAACGAACGGCGCTGCAGTGACAGGTGATGGGGCTGAATCACGTCCCCGGTGCAGACAACGACCGCCCGCTCGATCACGTTCTTGAGCTCACGGATGTTCCCCGGCCACCGGTGTCTCTCCAGCGCATTGACCGAGTCAGCGGCCAGCCTCAGCTTGCCGCGGCCTTCGGTCTCCGCGTGTCGCCGCACGAAATACTCGGCAAGAATCGGAATGTCGCCAGTCCTTTCTCTCAGGGCGGGAAGCTCGAGACCCGCCACGTTGAGCCGGTAGAACAGATCGGCACGAAAGCGGTTTTCAGCAACCGCGGTCTCCAGCGACATATTGGTGCCCGCGACGATCCGGGCGCCAAGTATGCGCTCTTCGGAGCCGCCAAGGCGGCGAAACCGCCTGTCCTCGACGACGCGCAGAAGCTTCGCCTGCAGCTTGAGCGGAAGCTCGGCGACCTCGTCCAGGAAGACCGTTCCCGTCCCTGCTACTTCGAAGAGGCCACGCTTGAGGGTTCTCGCGTCGGTAAACGCGCCAGGCTCGTGACCGAATAGCTCGCTCTCGAGGAGCGTCTCGGGGATCGCCGCGCAGTTGATCGCCACAAAGGGCTCTTCCGCACGCGCGCTCTCCGAGTGAATTCCGCGCGCAAACAGCTCCTTTCCGGTACCTGTTTCTCCAACAAGCAGCACAGTTACGCTGCGGCTGGTGGCCACTTGGGTTGCGAGTGCTATTGCATCGCGGATTGCCTGGCTCTCGCCTATTACAAGCGAGCTCCAGCGGTCCGTTGCTTCATTCTGCGATCGCGCTGAAATAATGACACCGTTCCTTAGTTCGCACCGGCGATTTCCTGCCGGGGCGAGGAATGAGGAGCTTGCCAAACAGTCGCCCTTGGAGCTCATCAGGCGGTATGTCATGGAGACGACGGAAACGAGGCCCAAGTCACCCCAATATCAGGGGTTAGGCCCCTTCCGCGGGGTTGAGCCCCGCTAGGGTGGGTTACGGATTTTCGGGTTTCTGCCGCGCCCGGACCTCAGCCCGGGAGGGACGCCAAAAGCAGGTGGATTTCAGCCGCCTCATGGATGGCACCGACCCCATGAAACGACTCAGCTGCTTCATGCCACGCCAGTCTCGCGTCCGCCGCATTCCCGAGCGCGCGCGATGTCTGCCCGAATTCGCGAAGCATCTCGGCCTGAAGCAGGCGATCCTCGAGCCCCTCGGCCTCGAAGATCCCGATCCTAAGGGTGGCCATACTCTCCTTGAAGGCGCCACGCTCGCGCTCGATACGCGCGCGGCACTTGAGGGCTCCGGCAATCGTGAGATGATCGTTTCGCCGGCGACCCTCCTCCAGCGATTTGGTGCACGACGCATCGGCCAGCTCGAGCTTTCCAACCGCGGCCCAGACTTCGGCCAGGTTGAGCGCGATGATGCTCTCGACCAGCGCGTCCTTCCGCTTCACCGCGATCTCGAGACCGCGCTCCAGTGTCTCGACCGCAAACTGGTAGTGCCCCATCTTCGTGTAGAGCATTCCCATGTTGTTGAGCACCCATGAAACCGCCTCGTCGTCACCGGCTTCCTCGAACACAGCGAGGCTGGTCGCGAAGCGAGCTTCCGCTCCCGCGAAATTGCACTTCACGGTCATGACGACGCCCCGATTCTGCTCGATCATCCCGAGAAGCCTCACGTCGCCGGCTTTCGTTGCGAATTCAGCCGCGAGTGCATAGTGGGTTTCGCACTCGCGGAGATCGCCGCGACGCTGAGCGACGATTGCCAGGCAGTTGAGGCTGTGAGCCTTGCCCCCGACCGAGCCGATGCGCTCCGCGTGCGCCAGACTCTTCTTGTAGCATCGGTACGCTGCCTCGGTCTCGCCTTGCTCACGAAAGACGGTGCCCTTCCAGCGGAGTACATCCGCGAAGAAGGGCTGATCGGTCTCGTGCTCGAAGAGAGCGATAGCGTCGTCGAAATAGGCGAGTGACTTATCGGTCTGTCCCTGCTGTTCCGCCCCGCGCGCCATGTCGACCAGCTTGCGGGCTCTGTCCAGAGCCGACTCTGTCATCCGGGATTCCGGACTGTGCAATCCATCATTTTCGTCCCTCGCCTGAAGGTTCAAGCTTACTTGCCGATCAAATCATCGACTTCGATCCAGACGCCGGAGATGAGAATCCAGCGGGTGAAGACCACGTCCGTCGGAGGAGCGAGGCTGGAACGTTCCGCAATATTGGGACTGGTCGGGCCCGTGACATCGCTGCACGAAACGCTGGCAGCAGCGACCGCAATGAGGCCGACAAAACGAAGTGCTCTTGAGTAAAGCATTTGATTAACCTCTGAAAAAAGAAGTCTTTCTCGAGGTCATGATTGGCACGGGCCGTGCCGAATGCTAAGTCATTGGTGCAGCACAGGTTAGCCTTTCGAGAATGCGCCGGCTGGATCGTTTCGGTGTAACGTCGCGTTACTACCAACACATTTGGTTATAGAGGATTCTGACCGGAAAAAATCGCGATTCTCTGCGGCGTTGGCCGCCCGGGAATGTCCGCGGTTTCGGCCCATTGAAGGAAAGTGTCCAGCAGCTCGGGGTCGAACTGGCCGGGAGATTCGCGCATTATCCCGGCGGCGCGCTCATGGGAGAGGCCTGGGCGATAGGAGCGGGTCGTGGTGAGCGCGTCGTAAACATCGGCGACGCAAAGGATGCGGGCAGCGAACGGGATCTGTTCCCCTGCGAGTCCGTCAGGGTAGCCCGCGCCGTCCCACCGCTCGTGGTGGTTGCGGATGATGGCGCGAATGTCTCCCGGAAAATCGATGTCGGCGACCAATTCCAGTCCCGCCTCGGGGTGCCGCTTCATGAGCTCCCACTCTTCCGGGGTGAGCTTGCCCGGCTTGTTCAGAACTTCTGTCGGCACAATGATCTTTCCGATGTCGTGCAGAAGGGCGCCGATCCTGAACCAGAAAAGCGAGCGGCTGTTGAATCCCGCGCTGTCGGCGAGCACGCACGCGAAGAACGCGACGCGCTCGCAGTGGCCCTGCGTATAGCGGTCCTTGCTTTCGATCGAATCGCCCCACTGGTGCGCCATCTCGAGGAATCGCGCTTCGAGCGCGCCGTTGCGCTTCTCGATGTGCTGGACCCGGTGCTGCGCCTTGAGCTGCGAGTAATGCGCATGCGCGTCGTTGAGGCTCTGAAGCATCTCGCGGTGACGCTTCTGCGCCCAATAGAGCTCCGCCTGCTGCTCGGCGACGTCGGCCTTCAGCAGAACGTCGCCGGATTGCGCCGCCCGCTGCTCCGCCCTGGTGAGATATTCCGCCGCGCGCGCGAAGTCCGATCGTTCGCGCGCGATCACGCCGACGTGCCGGAAGACTTCTCCACTCCACGGCTGTGCCTCTCCCTCTGCCGAGGAGAGCAGTCGGGCGCACGCCGCGTCGGCTTCGTCGAAGCGGCGAGCCATTATGTAGAGCTGGATCTGGTTGACGGCGAGGTCGAGCTGCCGCGCATGGTCTCCCTCGGCGCCGAACGCACGCTCAGCCTCGGCGTATGCAACCTCGGCATCGGCGAGCTGGCCGAGCTCGACGTAGCTGAGCCCGATGTTGTTCAGGATCTGGCCCTCGTGATTGCGCATGCCCAGCGCCTGGTATCCGAGGTGGCTCAGGCGAAACGCCTCGAGCGCGGCGCGCAGATCGCCTCGTATGACCGCCACTGTCCCCAGATTCTGATCGATCATCGCGATCAGAGCACCATCGCCGGAGAGCTCCGCTTTCTGGCGCGCGGCCTGATACATCGCGCCTGCCTGGTCGAGGTCGCCGGCCATCTGATAGACGATCCCGACTACGTTCAGCGCCTGCGCCACGGCCGGCGGAGAGCCGGTGACATCGGCCGCCGCCACCGCCGCCTCGA
>JBGTEZ010000047.1:0-15910 GCA_041747535.1 Gemmatimonadaceae bacterium | reverse complement strand
GCAATTACGAACAGTACAATGCCGGCCGCGGAAATCCACGCCGTGTTCGTCATATGATCTATGTTGGGCCCGCGGCAAAGCCACAGGCGGCCCCTATCGCGCCGGAAAGTCGTCGCGTAGCTGACCTAAGGTAATCCTTTGTTCGAAGACGGGGGAGACGGAAAGAAGGCTGGAACTGGGGCTGAACCTACCCTACTCCTTTCTCTTTGCCGGCGGTAACCAGGGCCGGATCTCCCCACTGAGCCTCTTCATATCCTCGACGAGGTCTCCGCCCCCTGCCCTCGCCTGGAACAGCTCGTCGGTGATGCTGAGCGCGGCGAGAATCGCGCCCTTGTGGGTCTCGACGATGTTTCCGGCGCGCATCGTATCGCGAATGACCTTGTCGACGTGCTCCGCCACCGCGCGGGTGTGCTCGGGAGTCGCGTCGCTCCTGATCGAGTATTCGTCGCCGAGGATCTCGACGCGCACCACTGTCTTCTTGGAGGTCATCGCGCCTCTACTCCGCCGTGCTGCTGGCTGAGGAACCGGACCCGGTCAATCATCTGCTGGGTGCGGACGCGTGCCGCATCGAGCCGCGTATGCAGTCCGGCATTCTCGCGCTCGAGGTATTGAAGGCGCTCCGGCGAGACCTGTCCCTTCACTCCGGTCGACTCGAGGCCCTTGACCCTGGCCTCCGCCTGCAGCGCGCGGCGGCGGAACGCAGCGAGCTCGTCGCCGAGGTGCTTGACGAGCTGCTCCAGCTCCATGAACGCCGCTCTTTCGGGGCTAACGCTTTCTGACACCAAGCTCGTCCTCGAGTGCTTTCACAATTTTTTCCGTCCTGCCCTGCACTTCCTTGTCCTTTAGAGTGCGCTCCGGATGTCTGAACGTCAACGCCCACGCAAGACTGCGAGAGCCCTCGGGAATACCCTGACCGCGGAACTCGTCGAACAGCTTCAGGCTCTCGAGCAGCTCTCCGCTCTCACGCCGAATCAGCGTTCCGATCTCGGCGGCGGTGATCTTTTCTTCCGCGACGAGGGCGAGATCCACCTGCACCGATGGCGTCGTCGGCAGCGCGCGATACTTCGTGACGGGCGCGGTCCGCTGCTCCAGGGCCGACAGATTCATCTCCAGACCGAACGCTGGGCGCGCCCAGGGCGGCGCGTCCAGCTCGACGCGTTTCGCCGACCCGACTTTCTCCCCACCGATCAGGATCTCCCAGAGAATCTCACCGCTCCCCGGCTTCAGCTCGGCGGACATTCCCCCGCCCGGGAATGCCGCCTGCGCCGTGATCTCGGCGAGGTGCTTGATGTCCCACTCGTCGAAGCTGTCGGCATTGAGACTGGAGAAATGGGACGGAGCGCGCTCGCCCATGACCAGCGCCGCAACGTGCATCTCCTCGACGGGAAGCGCTGCCTTTTTGGGGCCGGGGGATTGAGCCGGCTCCGCGCCGGGGAAGAATGCGGTACCGACCTCGAACAACCTGACGTTGCCCTGCATGTGACGAAGGTTGTGCTCCGCGCGCGCGGCAAGGGTGGTGAGAAGATCGCCGCGCAGAAAGGCCTCGTCCTCCGCCAGCGGATTCATCACGCGGACGCTTCCGCCTTTGCCCTCTCCGACGAATGGCATCGGACGAACTTCGTTGAGTCCAGCGGTAACGAGGGTCTCGCTCACCCGCTTTATCACCGCAACGAGTGGGGCATCGGGCACGGAGCTGGCGCGAAACGGCCGAAGCTCGGAGGAGAACGAGTCGTACCCGCGCAGGCGCGCGATTTCCTCGATCAAATCGATGTCCGCGCGCACGTCGTGGCGCCAGCTGGGCGGGCTGACCTTGAACACGTCCTTCGCCTCGGGCGCGATACGGAATCCCACCGACCGCAGATTCCGCTCTACCTCGTTGGCCTCGACCGGCTCTCCCAACAGCTTTGCCGCGCGCACGAGCTTGAGGGAGACGGGTATCGGGCGCCTGGGAAGCGGATACAGATCGATGGGATTTCCCTGCGGGGTACCGCCCGCGACGGCGAGCAGCAGCCGCACCGCATAATCGACGAGGCCGGGGATGGCGTCGACATCGACGCCGCGCTCGAACCTGTAGCTCGCATCGGTCGAAAGTCCGAGGCCGCGCCGCGTTGCCCTGATCCGCGCGGGATCGAACGCCGCGATCTCGAGAAATATGTCGGTAGTGTCCGCCGAGACCTCGCTCCCATGGCCACCCATTATGCCCGCGATCGCCTGTGCCTTTTCCCCGTCGCCGATCACGAGGGCACCGGCCCTGACCCTCCGGTCGACGCCGTCCAATGTCTTGATCAGCTCTTCGCCGCGCGTTTTTCGGACGACGACCGTGCGGTGCGCAATGCGCGCGAGGTCGAACGCGTGCATCGGCTGGCCGAACCCGAACAACATGTAGTTGGTCGCATCCACGACGTTGTTGATAGACCGCGCTCCCACGGACTGAATCCGCCGGGCGAGCCACGCGGGACTCGGCCCCACCTTGAGTCCGGTGATGACGGCGCCGGCGTAGCGCAGGCAGCCCTCGGTGTCCTCGATCCTCACCGATACGTCCGCGACTTTCCCCGAGGTGGCCTTGACGGTGTGCGTCCTGATCACGAATGGCCTGGCGTCGACGATCTCAGGGCGCGTGACCGTCGCGCCGGTTGCGGCGGCTATCTCGCGTGCGAGTCCCTCGTGCGAGAGAAGATCTGCGCGGTTCGGCAGCACGTCGATCACCAGTCTGGTGTCGCCGATCGGCATGGCTTCCAGGAAAGGCGTCCCCGGCGCCGCATCGATTGCGAGCGCCATGATCCCCTCTCCGTCCTCGCCGAGGCCCAGCTCGCGTGCCGAGCAAAGCATTCCCTCGGAGTTCTCGCCGCGAATCTTGCGCTTCTCGATCTTCACTCCACCGGGAAGCACCGCGCCCACTGGCGCGAACGGATACAGCGTGCCGGCCGTGACGTTCGCCGCTCCGCACACGACGTCGACGAGCGCGCTGCCTCCGGCATCGACCTTGGTGAGCCAGAGGTGATCCGAGTTCGGGTGACGCCCCGCCTCCACGACCTTGCCCACGACGACATCGCGCAGCTCCTCATTCAGGTGAATGAGGTCTTCCACGGTGGCACACCGTGACGTGAGCAGATCGCGAAGCTGTGGCGGCGTAAGCTCGAACGGAACGAGCTGGCGCAGCCATTCGTACGATGCGTTCATCGGGCGAGCTGCTCGAGAAATCTCACATCCGAATCGTAGAGGATTCGAATGTCGGGGATGTCGTAGCGCAGCATGGCGATGCGCGCGGGTCCCATGCCGAATGCCCAGCCGCTGTAGCGATCGCCCTCGATCCCCGCCGCCTCGAGCACCGAGGGATGGACCATTCCTGATCCAAGGATCTCCATCCAGCCGGTGCCCTTGCATCCGGGGCAACCGGAGCCGTGACACAGCTGGCACTCCACATCCATCTCCGCCGACGGCTCCGTGAACGGAAAAAAGCTCGGCCGGAAGCGCGTCTTAGTCTTGCCGAACAACCGGTTCGCGAAGTGGGTGAGTGTCGCCTTCAGATCGACAAATGTGACGCCCTCGTCGACCGCGAGGCCTTCGATCTGGGCGAACATCGGGGCGTGGGAGGCATCGAAGAAGTCACGCCGGTAGCAGTTGCCGGGACTGAGAATCCGGATCGGCGGCTTGTGCGCCTGCATGGTGCGAATCTGCACCGGCGATGTGTGCGTCCTCAGCATGACGCTGTCGCCGAGGTAGAGTGTGTCGTGCGCATCGAGCGCCGGGTGGTCGGGCGGAAAATTGAGGGCGGTGAAATTGTACCACTCCGTTTCCGCTTCCGGTCCCAGCGCGATCGTGAAGCCAAGGCCGCGGAAGATGTCCTCGATCTCCTCGATCACCTGCGTCACCGGATGTCTCGCGCCGCGCCACTTCTCGCGCGCGGGCATCGTGCGGTCGATGCCGGCCTTTGCCGCGGTCGAGTGCTCGAGCTGCTTCCGGCGGTCGTCGAGCCGGCGTTCGAGACGCGCCTTGACCGCGTTGATCAGCGAGCCGGCTTCGCGCAGCTCCTCGGTGGCGAGAGAAGGAAGCTGCTTGAACAAGTCGGGAAGCCGGCCGGATTTCCTTCCCAGCAGGGATGTCCGCGCGTCCTCGAGCGCTGCCGTGTTGCCGGCCGCGTCGATCGCTTTCTCACCCTCGGTGGCGAGGGAGGTGACGAGTTGCTGGAATTCGGAGAGCGTCACGCGTCGATAGAGGGATTGGTGGAGACAAATGGAAACGGACTCTGCCGCGCTGGATTGAGATTAGCGGCGGCAGAGTCCGATTCAAATGCTTGAAGGCGTTAGGGTGCCTTACGCGGCGTTGACAGCGGCTTTCACCTTCTCGGCGATAGCGCCGAAACCGGCCGGGTCGTTGATCGCGATGTCCGAGAGAACTTTGCGATCGATCTCGATGCCCGCCTTTTTGAGGCCGTGCATGAACACACTGTACGACATCCCGTGCAGGTGGGCGCCGGCGTTGATCCGGACGATCCACAGCTTGCGGAAATCGCGCTTCTTGTTCTTGCGATCGCGGTACGCGTACTTCCAGCCGCGCTCGACGTTTTCCTTCGCGGCTTTCCACAGCTTGCTCCGGGCGCCGAACGCGCCGCGGGCTGCCTTCATGACCTGCTTCTTGCGCTTCAGGCGCGCGACATTCGATCTAACGCGTGGCATTTATCTGCTCCGTTACGCCTGAAGCAGGCGCTTGATGTTCTTGGCTTCGCCGTTCGTCTTGATCGTGGTGCTTTGACGGAGATGGCGCTTTCTTTTCGAGGACTTCTTGGTGAGGATGTGGCTCTTGAAGGCGCGCATCCGCTTCACTTTTCCTGAACCGGTGATCTTGAAGCGCTTTTTCGCGCCCTTGTGGGTCTTCATTTTCGGCATCTTGCTTCCCTTTCCTTTATGACTCCAGCCACAGACGGTGGCGGGAGATCACCCCGCGGCCGCTATTTCGGCGCGAGGATCATGGTCATGAACTTCCCTTCGAACTTGGGATCGCTTTCGATCTTGGAGACATCGGCCAGCTCCTGAGCGACGCGATTTACAACCTGGCGTCCGAGCTCCGGGTGGGCGATCTGCCTCCCGCGGAACATCAGCGTCACCTTCACCTTGTTTCCTTCCTGCAGGAACTCCCGCGCGTGGCGGGTCTTGGTCATGAAGTCGTGCTCCTCGATTCCGGGCCGGTACTTCACTTCCTTGAGATGGATCACGTGCTGCTTCTTCTTGGCCTGCCGCGCCATCTTCGCCTGCTCGAACTTGAACTTGCCGTAGTCCATGATGCGAGCGACCGGCGGCCTCGCCATCGGCGCGACTTCGACCAGATCCAGGCCCTGTTCGATCGCCGCTGCCAGCGCCGCGTCGACATCCATGATTCCGAGCTGCGCTCCATCGGCGGCGATCACGCGGATCGGGCTGATGCGAATCTGTTTGTTGACGCGTACGCGCTTGGTGGTGTCCTGAATACGCTATCCTTGACTTAAGGAAAACAAAAACGCGGCCCCCAAGTGGAGTCCGCGCAGCGGGACCGAGCCGTTGAGGCTCCGTCCGACGGCATTGAACTCCTGTAGCACACCTCGCTCGAGCGAGGGCCAGAGGGTGAGGAAATCCGCCCGGATTTCCCGCTTATCGCATTGTCAGTACTTAAGATACGAGATTTTTGGCGGGACGCAAGGCTGCGGACTGCGGCGTTGTGGGTCAGTTTTGTCATGTTGTTTTGCGCCCTCGGATTGAGGACTTTGCGGCCTCAGGACTAACCGACATCGAGGATCGGCGATTAAGTGAGGACTGCGGAGAGAGGCAAAAAAGCCACATTCCGTAGGAGGCCCAGATCGGTCCTCGATGAGCGTCTGGAAGAGGTGCGCCGGATGCTACTCGCGATTATCCCAAGAGAACGCGGCAAAACGATGAAGTAGCGGGACGATTGCGGCCTCAGGACTAACCGCCATCTAGGATCGGCAACTAAGGGAGGACTGAGGATGTGCGCGGAACGCCTCTCTCCGCAGTCCTCACTTAATCGCCGATCCTCAATGGCCGTTAGTCCTGAGGCCGCAAAGTCCGCAGTCCGCAGTGGTTTTTTTTAACGGGCTGGCGGTAGTAGGACGAGACTGCCTAGATTCGATCAAGTGCCTCGAAATCCCCCAACTGACCGACCCGAGAAGCGCGTTACCGTCGATGGAATCGGCGGTGTGTTCCTCTACGCCAACGACGCCAAGGCGCTCGCGACCTGGTACTCCCGGCACTTCGGCATCAAGCTCGAGACCTACGAGGACAACAAGGTCTTCGGCACCGAGTTCAAGTACCGCCGCCTCGGCGACTCCTCCCGCGTGGATTCGACGGTCTTCTCGATCAGCAACTCCAAGGTTGTACTTCCGGACGAGCGCCGCGAGTGTGTCATCAACTACCGGGTTCGCGACCTGACCGGGTTTCTCGACCAGCTGCGAACCGATGGGATCGCGATCGAGAAGACCGAAGACTTCGACTACGGCCGCTTCGCGTGGATCAAGGATCCCGAGGGCAATCGGATCGAGTTGTACCAGCCTCTGCCATGACAATCGTTCCACTGAGAGTCGCTTTTCGCGTCTTGAGTTGACTGTCATTGCGTTGTCCGTTGTTGCGTACAATCACGGCGCGAGCTGATACGTCTTGCCGTCGTGCACTACGCGCCCCGAGCTTACGGTGGCGTCGTGCTCGAAGATGAGCAGCCATTGCTCCTCGAGCGCCTGCTTGAGCACTCTCCGCTTCGTTTCGAGCGTCACCAGCGGCTCGACGTCGTAGCCCATGATCCACGGCAGCGGCAGGTGCGCGTGCGTGGGGACGAGATCGCCGAGGTAGAACGCGCGCTCACCGCCTGATTCGATCAGGACACTCTGGTGAAACGGCGTGTGTCCGGGAGTGGACACCACCCGGATTCCCTTCACAATGTCGCGCTCGCGCACTACCAGCTCGAGCTTCCCTGCCGCTTCGACCGGCAGATAGTTGCGGTCGAAGTAACTGGCCGCCGTGCGCTCGTTTGGATGCAGCGCGTAATCATACTCGCCGCGCTTGACGAAATAACGCGCCGCGGGAAAGGCGATCGCGATTTTTCCGTCAGCGCCCACCCTCGTGTTGCCACCGGCGTGATCGAAATGGAGGTGAGTGTTGATGACGATGTTGATGTCCCGCGGCTCGACCCCGATCTGACGCAGGCCGTCCTCGAGGAGGGTCTCGTTTTCGGCGCCCTCATTCTCGATGCCGTAGATGCCCTTGAACTTCTCGTCTTCCTTGTTGCCGGCGCCGGTGTCCACGAGGATGAGACCCGACTCGTGCTCGATAAGCAGGCAACGCATCCCGAGCGCGATCCTGTTCCTTTCGTCGGCCGGGATTCGCTTCTCCCAGAGGGGCTTGGGCACGACGCCGAACATCGCCCCGCCGTCGAGCCTCTGTCCTCCGGCCTGTATCGCGTGAACGGTGAGGTCTCCGACCGTCAACCGCTCGACCAAAGGGCTCGGCGCGGTCACGCCGTGGTGTCGTGGGTGACGGACGTCGGCAGTGCAAGCAGCGCTCGCCGCTTTTTCTTTCTCCCCATCGGCCTCGCCAGTAGCGCGTCCAGGTCGTCCCAGGTCGCACATCCCCTGTCCGAAAGATCGGAGAGCATGCGAATCAGACAGCGCGCGGTCGCCAACGCGTCGCCCGCCGCTCGATGCCGGTTGGTGATCTCTACGCCGTAATAACGCGCGAGGTGGTCGAGCGAGCGCCGCGGAAGCTGAGGAACGATTTTGCGTGCGAGCTTCACGGTACACAGCTTCCTGCCCCGCAGCCTGTGACCCGACGCACGCGACAGCTCCGTAGTGATGAAACGCCAGTCGAAGTTCGCGTTGTGCGCGACGAACACGTGACCCTGAAGAACGCGCATCACTTCCGGCGCTATCCGGTCGAAGGTCGGAGCGGTTGCGACCATCGCCGCGGTGATGTTGGTGAGTCGCGTCACGAACGGCGAGATCGCGCGCTTCGGATTGACGAGGGTCTCGAACAACTCGACGATCTCCCCGTTGCGGACGACGACACACGCAATCTCGGTGATACGGTCGTTGAGGTAGGACTGCCCGCCCGTCGTTTCCACATCAACGACCACATAGGACAGATCGTGCAGCGGATCTGATACGCGGCCCTCGACGATCGCCGGCCGTCCCCTGCCCTTCGACGCACGCTCGACTCCCCGCGCGGCGGAGAATTCCCCGAAGCTCGCGTACGGCTGGACGGGAAGGTGGACGATCGTCCACCGCCCGTCGGGAATCTTCACGAACTCCGCCCTCCCCGAGAACATCGCCTGCGCCATGTGCTCGGCCACGATCCGCGGCGCGCCCGGAAGACTGCACACATGGCCGATCAGGTCGACGACATCGGCCGGGCCGGTGGCGAGAAACTCGGCGGCGCGGGTCGTCAGCAGCGTGTCTTCCGGCTCGGCGTGAATACCGCGATTCCGCCTCAGGTCCATGGGTCGTCCCGCACGATCGGACAAGTCATGCAGTGCGGGCCACCGCCACCGCGCACGAGCTCGCCGCCCTCGAACGTCAGCACCGCCCGCTCACCAGCGGGGATGTCATTGTCGGACGAAAGAAAATCCGATGCTGAAACCATCCTGAAGCCGACTTTCTCGAGCTCTCTCAGCGTTGTCTCGTTTCTGGCGTAAGAAGTGATGACCCCCGGCCGAAGCGCGGTAAAGTTACAGCCCGACGCCCATTGCTCGCGATCCTGGACGATACGACGCGAACCGCCACAGGGAATCGGCTCCATCGGCAACCCACAATGCCTGAGGGCGGCGAAGATATCGGGCTGCTCGCGCATACGGCTCTCGCCCTTCTGCCAATGCAGGATCGGCAACCGGTACGGGCCGATGAAGTGCGGCGGGTAAACCACGCACAGCTCGCGGTCGACCTGCGTGAAGATCATGTCGAGGTGAATCGCGGTCGCTTCCTGCGGCATCACGACGACGATCAGATTCGACACTTCGGTCTTCTCGAACAGGAGCGTTGCAAGGCTGTCGATTCCCGCCGGGCTCGACCGCTCGCTGAAGCCGATGAGCAGAACGTCCTCGCGCAGCGGGTGGACATCGCCCCCCTCGAGCGTGTGATTCAGCCTCCGCTCGACCGAGCCGTCGTAGAGAATTCCGCTGTTGGCGAGCTTGGGGTGCGAGCTGAACAGCGCCTTCATGATCAGCTCCTCGGTCCAGCGCGCGTGGAAGCGCATCGACCCGATCATCATGTGCTCGTTGATCGCCATCGCGGCGTCGCGCGTGAAAAACAGATTCGGGAGCGGAGGGAGCGAGTAGCTGCACTCGTTGAGCGTTCGCGACAGCGGGCCGGGCTCCTCTTCCTTGCCCTCGATCAGCAGCCGCACTACCGCTTCGGGCGGAAGCTCGCGCAGCTCGCCCTCGAGTGGCTGGAGAGGAACGACGTCGAGCGTCTCCCTGATGATCAGCTCGCGGACTTCGGTGTCCTGGAGAACCTCGGCGAGCAGATCCTGCACGTGAAGAACTTCGCAGAACCTCTCCAGCACCTGCACGAACCGGCGATGCTCGCGCTTGGCCAGATCCACGTCGACGATGTCGTCGTAAAGAAAGTCGGCCCGGGTGCTCGGCGTGACGGCGAGGAGCTCGGCGCCGGGGCTGTGAACGAGCACCGTACGCAGTGCGCCGATTTCGGATGTTACGTGGACTGACATGAGCGGAAGATATCGTACTGCTCGAGCGTTACGAAGACCGCACTTGAGAACTGCAACTGAACACGAGGTCCGCTGTTCGCTGACCGCTGATCGCTCCCAGCTTCACTACGGTTGGGACGTCCAGCATTCGATCATGGCAAGTGCAACCGCGTTTCCCTTCACGGTCCTAGTGACGTCCCGACGGTTTGCAGCGATAAGCAAATAGCGACCAGCTATCAGCGGACCTCGTGTTCCGTTCGTCTCTGTCCATGCCGATTCGACAGAGCTTATTGCCCGATTCAATGAGGCAGGATAGTTTGTGAACTAATTCACAAGCCCTCTTGAAACGCATCGCGGAATCCACTGTCCGGCGCCTTTCCCTCTACCTGAGCTTCCTCGAGGGCATCGAGCGCCAGGGTCTCACCACCATCAGCAGTGACGAGCTCGCGCAGATGGGCGGGACGACCTCGGCCCAGGTGCGAAAGGACCTGTCACTCTTCGGCTCGTTCGGCAAACGGGGACTCGGCTATTCTGTCCCCGAGCTCTCGCGGAAGCTCCGCGAAATTCTCGGGCTCGGAAAGGAATGGCGCGTCTGCATCATCGGCGCGGGAAAGATCGGCGCCGCCCTCGCCCGTTACCGGGGTTTTGCGGAGCGCGGCTTTCAGGTCACCGGCGTCTACGACGTCGATGACGCGAAGATCGGCAAGAAGTGGGAGAATCTCAACGTGCGCGCGATCGCCGACCTGGAAAAGGATTCGGCGAAGCACGCGTACGACATCGCCGTTGTCGCGACGCCGGCCGAGAACACGCCGGCGGTAGTCAAGCAGGTACTGCGAGCGGGGATCAAAGCGATACTGAACTTTGCGCCGATCCAGCTCGCCGTTCCGGCCGACGTGACCGTGCGCAACGTGAACATGGCGATGGAGCTCGAGGGCCTTTCCTTCGCGCTCAGTAATCGCGGAGACTGAAGGGAGGATTGCGGGCTGTTGACCTATGCGGAAAAGAGGACTAACGGCCATTGCTGATCTTCGACTAAGTGCGGATTGCTGACTAATTGCGGATTGAGGACTAACTGCGGACTGGCGACTAACGGCGGATTGGAGCTCACTGCGGACTGCGAGCAACGCGGTAGCTTGTCTCCACTCCGCAGTATGTCCGCACCTCGCAATTAGTCGAAGATCAGCAGTAGCAGTTGGTCCTGGCTTTCGCATAGGTCAACAGGCCGCAATACTGAGTAGTGCACATGATGGCTCAGGCTGTCGTTACCTCAGCAGGCCCGCCTGGCGCCGCATGGGGTAGATTGCATCCATGATGCAGAACCGTTCGCTGGATCAGATTCCGAGTGACGCGCTTAAGCTGTCCCGTCGGCTGGACATTCTCGGGATAGCGCTGGCACTCGCGTACTTTTCGCTCACGGTATGGGGCGAAATCCCGAGAATGATAAGCAACGGCGTCGCGGTCGCATTTATCTGTGTGGTGGTTGCACGACTCCTCATTCAGCGCCGCGCTCGAGTCCCGATACTGGTAACCGGCCGGAGGGCGGTAGGGTATCTGATTCTTGCGGCAGCATGCATCGTCGCCGCCGTGTGGTTTTTCCCTGCCACTGGGATGATGTACAAGATGCTGCTGCTGGCCGTCATCCCGCTCACCCTGGGCGCTGGGGAGTTCTTCAGATGGCGTATCCGCTCACGGAGCCTCTGAGCTGATTTTCGTTCCGCTGCGAATCTCCCGGAATAATCGGGCGAACGCTTCCGGGGAAACCACTTCAGGCCGCGCGGCCCGATCGATCCCCGCGCGCTCGAGAGTCGCGGCCGAGTCCTCGACGGACAGCCCGGCCACGGTGCGCAGTACTCTCTGCAGCTGCTTGCGACGCAGCCCGAAAACCGCCTGAACGAATGTGCGGAACGCGCGCAGCGACTCGAGTGGCACCAATGGCTCGGCGATCGGCGTCAGGCGAATCACCGACGAGTCAACCTTGGGCGGCGGCTTGAACGCGCGCGCCGGCACACCCGCCACGATCTCGACTTTCGCCACGACAGCGAGATTGACGGTGAGCGCACCGTAGCTCTCGGTGTCAGCGCCGGCGGCCATTCGCTCTGCTACCTCACGCTGCACCAGAAATACCGAGCGGCGCGGAATCGGCGGGTTGAGCGCCTTGAAGATGATCGGCGTGGTGATGTAGTAGGGAACGTTGCCGATGAGAAGAAAGTCATTGCCGGCGACCGCGTTCAGGTCAGTCTCGAGGACGTCCGCTTCAACGATCTCGACGCTCGCTCTCGCCGCGTAGCGCTTCCTCAGTTGCCCCACGAGCAGCTTGTCGATCTCGACAGCCACGACACGCCCTGCGCGCTCGACCAGGATGTCGGTTAGCGATCCGCGACCGGGACCGATCTCGAGGACCGTGTCCGTCTTCGTTGGTGCCAGCGCGTCGACGATCACCGAAAGAATCGCGGGATCCGACAAAAAATGCTGCCCGTATTTCTTGAGTACGGGCGGACGCGCGGATCGGCCCCGGCTTCCGCCGCCTGACGCGCGCGGGATGCTCAGCTCCTCAGCACCACGAGCGTCAGATCGTCTCTGCTCGGAACCGCTCTCGTGTGCACTTCGAGCATCTTGAACACCCGGTCGACGATGACCTTTGTGTCGTTGTCGCGATTCTCCCGAATCAGCTCGAGCACCCGCTCTTCGCCGAGCCTTTCATCGCTGGCGTTTCGCGCGTCGCTGATCCCATCGGTGAACAACACGAGGAGATCTTTCCCTTTCACCCACGACAGGGACGCGGTGGACGGAGTTTCCTCCAGCATTCCGAGCGGAGGGTTCACCGCCGACAACCGGGTGAACGTCCCTTCTTCGCTGAAGACGAACGCGTGCGGATGCCCGGTGTTGGCGTACGTCAGCGTCCCGTTCGGCGGGTCGACCACTCCGTAGAAGAGCGAGATGAACATCTCGGTCGACTCCAGCTCTTCACGCAGAGAGCTGAGAAGCGCGCCCAGCATTTTTCCCGGATCGACGATGCTCTGCGCGTGGATCGCCGATGCGCTCATCGCCAGCGCCATGATGAGCGCGGCCCTGTAGCCGTGGCCGGAGACATCCCCGATCATGATCCCGGTCGTTCCTTCGCGAAGCCTGAAGAGCTGGTAGAAATCCCCGCCGACACTCTCGGCGGGCACCACGCGGGCGGTGACCTGCGCCTCCGGCAGCACCGCGTCGGTCGACGGGAGCAGCTTCATCTGAAGATCGTGCGCGAGACTCATCTCCTGGAGCAGCTTCTGCTGGTCGAGCGAAGCCCTGACGAGCCTCGCGTTCTGAATCGCCGTCCCGATCTGGGTCGCGATGGCGGTGACTAGCTTCTGGTCGCCAGCGGTGAAAGGCTGGCGCGAGCGCCGGTCGGCGAGATTCACTACGCCGAGCGGCATTCCACCGCTTGGCGTCGTCCACATGATCGGAACCGAGAGCATCTCGCCGCGGCCATACGGAGACTCGCTGCCGAAAGTGATTCCCTTCCCGACCACGATCAGTGCGTGCTGGGTGCGGAACACCCGTGCGGAAACGCTGCTCGGATCGTCGGCGTTGATTGGCGGGATCTGCGACTTCGGCACGCCGAGAGCCGCAACCGCATGCAGGGTGTTGGTACGGGCGTCGTGGACGAGGATCGATGCCTGGCGGGCACCCACCGTCTCGGATATCTCGGTGAGAATGGTCGTGGCAGCGTCTTCGAGCGTCACAGTGCGGCCGAGGATCTCGCCGATCGTATAGAGGAGATTGATCTCTTCGTACCGCTCGGCGAGCTCGGTGGCGGCGTGCTCGACCTCGAGCGCCGCCTGCATGAACTGCGCGACGACGGGCATCAACAGGTTGACGTGGCGGTCCTCGGGCTTGGACTCGAGATCGCACGCGCCAATGGTGAGCCAGATCTTTTTGGCCGAGTGGACGCGGGTTACGAGCAGCGTACCGAAATTGGCGGGAATCGACTGGCCGGGCTGATCCGGCAGAACGTCGGGGAGCTGCGCGTTCGGGCTGGAGCGGGCGATGATGGTTGGGCCGGACCGGCCGTCAGCGCTCGTCCAGACGGCGGCCTCGCACTGCGTTTCCTCACGAAACGCGACGAGGACCGCGTCGAGCTCTTTCACTCGCGCCGCAGAGTCAGCCGGACGACGTTGCCGTTATCGCGGAAGCTCTCTACCTCGTCAACGAGGCGGCGCATGAGAAAGAGGCCCCGTCCCTCCTCTTTCGTGATGTTGTCGTCGGTGGTGCAGTCGGCCGTACAGGCGTCGAGATCGAAACCCGGGCCTTCGTCGACGATCTCGAAAACGAGAGTGGCGTCGGTGACGATCGCACGCACTCGCACGTGCCTGCCAGCCACGGATCCGTTTCCACGGAGGATGGCGTTGGAAAGCGCTTCCGACAGCGCGACGGGAATGTTGAGCGAGCAGGTGGCGGAAGGAAGATTGAGCTCGCGGCAGCGCTGCCGGGCGAGCTCAACTATCCCTTCGATGTACTCTACGTCGCTCGGTATCTCGAGGTCGAACGCGACGTGGGGCGCAGCCATCAGAAGCTCTCTAGCGCGCGCTCCCGGGTGTCGGAGATCTGGAAAAGGGTATCCAGCTTGGTGAGCTCGAACAGGGTCTGGAGGTCGTCGTTGAGATTGGCCAGACGGAGCTCGCCCCCCTGTTCGCGGATCTTCTTCGACAACGACACGAGGACGCCCAGCCCCGAGCTGTCGATGTAGCCGGTCTGGCTGAAGTCGATGAGGAATTTCTTCTCCCCCTTCTCCAGCTCGTCGAGAACTTTCTGCTTGAGCTCCTGGCGATTTCCCACGATGAGCTGTCCTTCGACGTCAACCACTGCCACCTGTCCCTGCTTCTTGATCGAGAAACTCATTCAGATCTTCTCCGATTTGGATTGCAACGCCGCGATAGCGGCAACGTTAATAATGTCCTCGACCTCGGCTCCGCGCGAGAGATCGGCCACCGGATGAGCGAAACCCTGAAGGATCGGGCCAATGGCCTGCGCTCCGCCCAACCGCTGCACCAGCTTGTAGGCAATGTTGCCGGCATCGAGCGACGGAAAAACGAGAACATTGGCGCCACCAGCGATCGGACTGGAAGGTGATTTCCGAGCCGCTACCGCCGGGGTCAGCGCGGCATCTCCTTGCAATTCTCCGTCCACTACAAGGTGCGGCGCACGGGCCCTGATCAGACCCAGAGCCTCCCTCACCAGATCGACGCTGGGACCCCCGGCGCTCCCATGAGTGCTGAAGGAAAGCAGGGCAACCCGCGGCTCGTCGCCGACGATGCGCCGGCGGTCGGCGGCGGCGGCAAGCGCTATCTCGGCGAGATCGGCGGGACCAGGGTATGGCACCACCGCGCAATCGGTGAAAGTGATCACCTCCGAGCCGGTGTCACCGCTCGGCGAACGGAGCACCATATAGAACGCGCTCGAGGCAATCCGCCCGCCGTTCGCCAGTCCGATGTGGCGAAGCGCGCTCCGCAGCACTTCGGCCGTGGTGTAGACCGCGCCGGCAACACACACGTCGGCCGCGCCAGACGCGACGAGCTTGTGGGCATGTTCGAGCAACGTCAGGCCATTCTCGGCGCAAACCACGATTTCCGCTTCGGTAGCCTTCGACGGAGCCGCGTCGGTGCGGTCCACGACCAGCACGGGCCTCGCCATTCCGGTCCGCGCGATCTCTGAGACTGCGGCGAGGATGCGAGGGTCGCTGCTCTCCGGAAACACGATCCGTCGCTCGAGAGCGCTCGCTCCGCGACGGATTCGTTCGACGAAGCTCACCGCGCCCGGAATTTCCGGGCGAGCGCTTCCCCAACCGCGGGGTGGACGAGACCGGTGAGATTGCCGCCGTGTTGCGCGACTTCGCGCACGACGCTGGAGCTGATGTAGGTGGTCTCCACCGAGGGAACCATGAAGACCGTCTCGAGCTCCTCGGACATGTGGCGATTCATGAGTGCCATCTGGAACTCGTACTCGAAATCGCTCACGGCGCGCAATCCGCGAATGATCAGCGAAGCTCCGATCCGCGCCGCGAAATCGACGAGCAGTCCCTCGAACCTCTCGACTCGCACGCATTTGTTGTCCGCTGTCGCGAGGCGGATCAGCTCCAGCCGTTCCTCGGTGGTGAACAACGGCGTCTTGGAGGAATTGGTTGCGACGGCTACTACCAGCGTATCCACGAACTCGCAGCTGCGGCGAATGAGATCTTCGTGGCCGCGGGT
>JBGTEZ010000046.1:0-14183 GCA_041747535.1 Gemmatimonadaceae bacterium | reverse complement strand
GACGTTCGTGGCGGTGGGCGCTGCGGCGACGCGGTAGCTGGTTGCGGGAGGCGTGACTGAAGGCGGAACCGGCCCCGGCAATGCCTGGAGCCCGGTCCACGTCGCAATCGCGGCCGGCGCGAGACCGGAGAAGATGGGAGGAGTGGTGGTGGGCGCGGTGCTATTGGCGGTAGCGGGTTCAGCAAACACATCCAGAGTGCCGAGCGCGGGTGCGGCATTTATCGCCCGTAACCCGATCTGCCCCGCCGCCGGCGTCGGAGGCACGTCCTCGATGAGGATCAGGCGGTCGGCCGGCGTTGCTCCTGCCTTCGTGAAGCCGTAATGGACGATGGTGTACTTCTTTCCCTCGTCGAACGTCAGGGTCGTATCGACGATCACCTGCGAGACGACCGACACGTCCGTACCCGCCGCCGTCGTGTTGGTGAAGAAAACCCTGATTCGATGAGTGCCCGGAGGAAGGTTGCGCCAGTTACCGCTCGAGGCGCGGAACGCAAGATTTGGCTCCGACGCGTTCGTCGGAACGTCGATGATCCGGTAGTCCATCGCCACCGTATCGGCCACTGCGTTCACCCACCGAATGGATGAGAACGGATCCGGGGAAACCTCCGTCGAGATTGGATCGCTTTCGCAGGCAGTGATACCAGCGACAACGAAGCCTGCTGCCAACATACGCGTAAAACGCATCAGATCGCTCCTTGAAAGAATGCCATTGCTAGCTCTCCGGCGGCGGGTCGGGCGGATCGTCCCGATTGCCGTCGCCGCTGAAAAGTCCATTGAAGCCAACCACTGTCAGCGCTGCCGCTCCCAGCACGCCGATGATCAACGCCACAACCGTCCGAGGTCTCGAAAACGTGCGCTGCGAAACCGAACTCACATCCAGAGGCCGGAGCGTGAGCTCCTGTCCCTGCCACTTGCTCGCTATTCCATTGAGAAAGCGGACCTGAGTTACCATCAACCGGATCGCACTGTCGGCACGCTGCACCATTTCGCCGTCGATACGATCGACTCCCGAGCCCACCGGTTCTGAAAGCGCGACACGCCCCGCGTCACTGATCCTCGCCGACACCACCGCCGGCGGGTTGATCTCCGCCATGTTTCGAGCGGGGTACGTATAACAACCCGTCACTGAAAGCGCGAAGCACGCGATACCGCTCGCCGCGACCACGCGGCAGGAGGACAGGAGCAGAGTCCGGCCCGCCGCGCCACAACCGCTGCGGGCCGAACCCACAAACGCGCCGACCACCCTTTCGAGCTGCAAAAAACGTCCAGCCTAGAAGCCGTAATTGCTACGCGGAGCCGCACCCGTTCCACCTACTCCGCCCAGATTGTAAGATGGCTTCCCGCGCGCATCCATCTCCTGGAACGGCACCGGGAAATGAATCGGAGTGCCTTCCGGCAGGTCGCCCCAGCCACGGCTATCGATGAACCACGCTCCGAGGTGAGTCAACTCCGTCTCGAGTCGCTTCTCCCATTTCAACGCTTCCATGATGTTTCCGCATGCGGCCGTGGTGTAATCCGGCGGCTGGGGGACCCGCGGCACACACGAGCCCGTAATACCGATGGGCTGGTTCAGCGAAACAATTCCGACGAGCGGCGGAAGGTTACCGCGTCCGACTCGAGTGATATTGATCCGGGACATCGCGTTGACAAAATCATCAGTGCGGATATAGCCCTCGGCCATGAGCAGATCCATCTCCGCCCGCGTCATCACCGGTACCGGGCCGTTGAAGCTGTTCCAGAACGCCTGGAAACGGTAGAAATCGTAGAACGACACGCCCCACGCCTCGCCCGTCGGGTCGGTCGTCTGGCGGTTTCTGAAATACAGGTTTGTTCGCGGCGGGGACGGAAAATCTACGCCGGCAGACAATCCCGAGCTCGTCCGTTGCGCGGCACGCGTCTCGCCTGGAGGGAAACGCTGGTCGGCCGTTCTGACCAAGATCCGGTACCTGGCGTTCAGAGGCGTCGCAAGCCACGCGTCGTAGCAATCCCCAGCACCCGCATTGGCCGCGCTGCACCCGGCACGCACGCTGTCGGCCATGCCGATGATCATCACCGGTTGCTGGCTCCAGGTGTCGTACAGCCAGTGCTGGACGTGCGCGACGGTCCAGACCGACCCTGTCGCGTTGACCATCGTGATGTTGAAATCACCCGGCAGTGCGGCGCCCGCCTCGGCGATCACCGCCGCCCAATCGACGGCAGCACGTTCTGCCGGCGTTCGCGCGACTCCAGCGCGAAATCTCGCCTTCCACCCGTTCGCGATCTGGATGACCTGCGCGGCAGTGAAAGCGGTTCCGTTGATCGCCGTAGCGGGAAGTGTGTATCCCGGAGCACGCCCTGAAATCACTATCGCCGAGTCGAGTTGCTTGAGCGCGACGTCCATTCCTGCGGCATATCCAAGAAGCTGGGCGGGCGCGCCCTGAGAAACGTCGTCCTCAGGAGTGACGACGGACACGGAGTCATAAACGAGCGAGAGATTGCCGTTCGCCGCACCCATCACCAGGTAGGCAAACGCCATCGCCCGCTGATCGGCGGCCACGGAACCGATCGTGAAGCCCGGCCTCCGAAGCGCGACTACTCCGTTCGCCGCAACGCGTGCGGCGCGCGGCAGTCTTGCATACTGCACCAGGTTCTCAACTTCGTACGGGTTGCCTCGGGTGTTGGCAAGAGCGGCGCGCGGTAAAGCACTGCGCGGCCCCATCCCCCAGTTGGCGAGGCCCGAAGCGTTCTCCAGCGACATCGTGCGCAGCGAAGGCGCGATCGAGGCGTTCACGCCGAAAGACGCCTGATGCA
Source organism: Gemmatimonadaceae bacterium (assembly GCA_041747535.1). Lineage (GTDB taxonomy): Bacteria > Gemmatimonadota > Gemmatimonadetes > Gemmatimonadales > Gemmatimonadaceae > UBA4720. The sequence continues at coordinate 11,393 of JBGTEZ010000046.1, read as the reverse complement.
TTTGGCCGTACGAGTTCAATATGAATGACTCTACGTCGCCGGGCCGCGCTAGGGCGCGATCGACGTCGGGATTGTTCGTGTTCGGAACCGTGAGGTCCGTCTCACAACCAGCGAGACCGACCGCGAGGGCAACCGTTAAAAAACCGAGCTTACGCATGTGAAATCCTCAGGTAGCGGTACCGCTGGCGCAGAGCGAAAAGCCGCTCCGCGCCAACCGGTACCTACTGTGTTAGAAGCTCGTGTTGAGCGAGAAAGTCCAGGTCCGGGGGTTCGGAAACGTGAAAGCGTCAACGGCGTTGAGCACCGCCGAACCGGATGAGTTGGACCCAGAACCGCCACTACCGCTGACGCCGCCGAATCCAACCTCGGGATCGAAGCCTGTGTACTTGGTCCAGGTCTTCAGATTTCGCCCCACGACGCTTACGGTCCAATCCCCGCGCACACCTGGGATTTCGCCAAAATGATAAGCGACACTGGCCTCCCTCAGCTTCTTGTAGCTGGCATCCTCCACCATTCTGGTGTTGGGACCGAGGATGTCATACAGTCCGCCGATGCCGGTGTTGTCGGGCTGACCGGCGCGGTAGAAGTACCCGAGCGGCTTGGCCTCCTCTACGCTCTTGCCACGCTGATCGTTGTCCTTGGAAAGGAAATCGAGGAACGCCCAACCGCGACCCTGGTTGTACACACTCCGGCCGATTGCCGCGTCCAGCAGGGCGTAGGCGCTGAACGACTTGAATCGGAAGGTCTGAGAAATACCCCACCGGTATTTCGGCAGGGCGTTGCCCATGGGCCGGAGCTGCGCAGTCCCGAGGCTGTCACGAATTACGAAAGGCATCCCCCAGCTCACGTCCACGCTGGGGTGAATCCGGCTCGCGTCGCCCCCGTTCAGCCCCGTATAGAACGGGGAGTTAAGCGGAAGCTTGGCCTGCCACAGATTCTTCGTGATACCATCGCCGGGAGTATTGCCCGCGCCGATCCAGACGATGTATCCATCGCTGTTGCGCTGCCAATCGAGTCCGGGTCCGCACGCCGCCGCCAGGGTGCTGGGCAGGTCGCCGCAGCTCTGTGCGTATGCGCGGCCGTAAAACGTCCCATACCGCTCGCCTTCCTTTGCCAGGAACAGCTTGTCCGTTCCCTGCGCCGCCGAGCCAAACGTATACGGCGGCACGTTCAGCTTGGCAATCGTGGCATAAGACCGGTCGTACGTCCCGCGCACCGAATAGTTGAGATTGGCGCGGTTGATGATCGGGACATTCAGCGACAGCTCGACGGTCTGGCCATCAATCCGTCCGGCATTCGAGTACTGCAGGGACGGACCGAAGAAAGCGGCCACCGGCACCGCCAGGATCTGATCGTTCGCCCGCGTCTTCGACAGGGTGAACCCGAGACCCACACGGTCGAAGAGCTCGGCGTCGACCCCAACCTCCACCTCGCGGACCGTTTCCGGCTTGAGCAATCTGTTGCCGAAGGTGGCTTGGCCACCAATCGTCCCGGAAGTCAGCGCGAATGTCTCATACTGAGCGAAGAAGGGCGGCCTGTTTCCAGCCGTGCCGACAGCGGCGCGCAGCTTCAACTCGTTCATCTGAGGAATGAACCACCACGGCTCCTGAGACAAACGCCACGCCACTGCTGCCCGCCCGAACGTGCTCCACCGGTTCGCCCGGCCGAAGAGCGAGCTGCCGTCACGGCGGACGAGGCCGTCGAAAATGTAGCGGTCCTTCCAGTCGAGACCCACCCCGCCGAAGTAACCGATGCTCTTCGTTTCGTTAATGCTCGACGTAATTGAAAAGTCGGTACTTGGATTGTTCAGATTCGGCACGCCAACCGCGGCCAGAGTTCCACCCTCGGCGCGGCGGTAATCGTACCTGGCTTGCTCGTACAGATACCGGAACGTCGTGCGCGCGTTCAGGTCGGTGAACAACGTCTTCGTCAGGTTGAGGTTCACGCTCGTGTTGAACTGCTGCTGTTCTTCGTTCTGCTTGCGCAGAAAGCCGCGGTTCAGCGCTGCCTCCGCGCCGGCGGTGTTACGGAAGCCTTTGTCCCGGAAAAGCTGAGCTGCCGTGTTCGCACCGTCGTACGCGACGTTGAAATCCATCTGCGCCCATTCGAGCGGCCGCCACTGCGCGGACGCGCCCCCGATAAACCGGTTCGTCTTGTCGGTCAGGCGCTGATTCTCGAGGTAGTAAAGCGGGTTGTAGTTCTGCGTACCACCACCCTGGAGATTGGTCCGGATGTACAACCGGCCGAACTGATCGCGCACGTCCAGAGGGGCAAGCGGCGGCGCGCGCGTGAGACGGAAGAACGCACCACCCCCGTCTTCCTGATCGAACCCATCCTTCTTGTCGCGGGCGAAATAACTGCTCAGGCTGAAGGTCCAGTCGCTGATGGAGTGGTCGACGTTGAGCCGCGCGCTCTGGCGCTGGAAGCCGTCGAGAAAAGCGATCGTGCCGCCCTGATTGAGGGCGTTGGCGCTGGCATAGTAGGAGGTGTTGCCGGCGCGTCCGCGCAGGTCAATGTTCTGCTGCCAGAAAGGCTTGGGGTCAGCGAACAAAGAGACTGCGTCGTAGTTCGCCCCCGGGTATAGCTGGTTCTGGAACATGTTCCGAAGCGGGTCACCGGCTGTCGACCTCGATAGCGTAGAGCCGGGATCGATTGGGAAAGTCGGAGGGGAGAGCGCGTTCACGCCCGGGTTACTATTGATGCGGTCCACCTCCGACCGATAGTCGATTGATCGCGCGCAGGAGTTCTGCGCGAAGCCGGTCACGTTGATACAAAAGCGCGTGCCCGAAGCATCGAGTCGAAGAGGGTGCGTCTGCGCGATTGGAACGTGATGCTCGATGTCGCTGGTGCCGTACTCGGTACGGGTTCCCCAGCGGAATCCATCGCTCATGTTCTTGCCGCGCTTGGTGGTGATCGATATCACCCCCCGCGCCGCCCTGGCACCGTAGATAGAGGACGCCGCCGCTCCCTTTACAACCTCGATGCTCTCGATGTCGTTGACGTTGATGCTGGCGAGGCCGCCACCACCGGTGTTGGTTAGCTGATCATTGAGGGTCACGCCGTCGATGATATAGACGGGTGACGCGCCTACCGAATTCGTCGAAATGGAGGTGGGTGCCCTCAACATTACCGCGGGGGTGGCTCCCGGACGCCCCGACTGCGAAACGATGTTGGCTCCCGGCACTTTTCCGGCGAGGGCTGTGAGTGGGTTGCTGGCCGGAACCCTGTTGAGATCTTCGGCCGAAACGCTGCTCACGGAGAACGGCACCTTTGTCTGCTCGGTCGCTCCGGTCACGCCCGTGACCACGACTTCTGCCAGCCGGTTGATGTCTTCCCTGAGAGAGAAGTCCACGGTCTGAGTTCCGGCGGTGAGCAGAATCGGCCTCGTATCGGGCGTGTAGCCGATATGCCGCGCCCGAAGGCTGACGGCCTGCCCATTCGCCCGAGCGGCCGGGACTACTATGGTGTACCGGCCTTCGCCGTTCGTCGCCACCGAGATGCTGAGCTCGGGGATGAGGACGTTGGTGTTGGAAAGGACCCTGCCCTGTTCCGTCACCACTCGCCCGCTGATGGTCGCCTGCGCCAATGCCGAATCCGGCGCGAAGATTACCAACGAGGCCAGGAATACGAACGCGATGCTTAGAATACGCTTCATACGCATGATGTCTAACTCCAATTGGAGATTGTCTGGGCTTACAGCTCTGTGTTCTACCGACGATTTGTTTGCTGCGGACCTCTTGTTCGCCCCCGCGACAGGTCCAGGTTGTTAACTAGTGACGATGACTTCCAACTTCCAAATAGAAGAAATGACCAGACTGAACGAGCTCAGCTGGTGAGTTCAGGAATCGACGTTTTTGCTGTTGATGGAGCCCAGTAAGACATGCGTCCGATCGGCATCATCGGGGGAGACGGGTGTCAAGTACGATAACGGCCGAAGTCGCTAAGGTATAACGCGGCCCGCGAACGGCGCAAGAGGTTTCGGTGTCTAATCCTAATTCGCCCGCGACCGCCCCCTTTTTCCGGGTCACTCATTTGACGCGCGCCGGCGGATGCAAAACATCCCCGGGGACGACCGTCGTCACCGGGGATGTTTGCAGTTCAGCTCCCGATCCGCCTGCCCACCGGGGACCGGTCCTTCTCTAAACGATTTCTTCCGCAACCGCCACCGTCTCCGGCAGCGCGAAATCCGTATCCGAGTCGGCCGCGAGTATCTCGGCGATCGTCGGCTCGGGCGGAAGCTCCGGCATCGCCGGCACCGGCGCGCCCTCGATCTCCACTTCCTGATAGCGGTACATACCAGTTCCCGCCGGGATCAGGTGACCGATGATGATGTTCTCCTTGAGTCCGAGCAGCTCGTCCCGCGCGCCCCTTATCGCGGCGTCGGTCAGAACACGCGTCGTCTCCTGGAAGCTCGCTGCCGAGATGAACGACTGAGTCGTGAGGCTGGCCTTGGTGATGCCGAGCAGAAGGGGCTCCGACACCGCCGGATTCTCCTTCTTTTTCTTCGCCTTGTCGTTCGCTTCCCTGAAGGCCTGCTTGTCGACGTGCTCACCCTCGAGGAACATCGTCTCACCCGACTCGAGCACGCGCACCTTCTGCAGCATCTGCCGGACGATCACGCCAATGTGCTTGTCGTTGATCTTCACGCCCTGCAGGCGGTAAACCTCCTGCACTTCGTTGAGCAGATACTCCTGCACCGCGCGCGGACCCTTGATCCGAAGAATGTCGTGCGGATTCACCGGACCTTCGGAGAGACGGTCGCCCGCTCTCACCCAGTCACCAGCATGCACTCGAAGGTGCTTGCCGGCCGCGACTTCGTACAGCTGTCCCGGATCCTCTGCATCCGCCGGCGTGTCCTTCGGCACCACTCTGATCTCGCGCTTGCCGCGCTTGATGTCGCCGAACCTGACCTCACCATCGATCTCGGAGATCGTGGCCGGATCCTTTGGACGGCGCGCCTCGAACAGCTCGGCCACACGCGGCAGACCGCCGGTGATGTCGCGAGTCTTGTACGCTTCGCGAGAGATCTTGGCCATGGTCGTTCCGGCCGTGATCTTCTTGCCGTTTTCTACAGTAAGCTGCGCGCCTACTGGGATTACAAAGTCGCGGAGTCGCTTTTCCTTGCCGCCCTTGGTCTCCCAGATCTCGATGTGCGGGTGCAGCTTCTTTTCCTTGTCCTCGATGACGACCGTCTGGCGGAGACCGGTGAGCTCGTCGAGCTCCTCGGACACCGACTCGCCCGGGATCAGGTCGACGAAGTGGAGTGTTCCTTCCACGTCGGCGATGATCGGGTTCGTGTACGGATCCCACGAGAAGATGATCTGATCCTTCTTCACCTCGTCGCCGTCCTTCACCATCAGGGTGGCGCCGAGCGGGACCTGGAGACGCGCGCCAACGGAGGCGTTCTTGTCGCCCGAGGTCTTGATGGTCAGCTCGCCTTCATACGAAGTGACGATCCGCTGTCCTTCCGCATTGATGACACTCACCAGCCTGTCGCCGTAATCGATCGTGCCCGCGACCTTCGACTTGCGCGCCGTCTGCTCCGCGATACGAGCCGCTGTTCCACCGATGTGGAAGGTGCGGAGCGTGAGCTGAGTTCCCGGCTCGCCGATCGACTGCGCCGCGATGATCCCGACGGCCTCTCCCTTATCCACCATCGACATGGTGGCGAGGTTTCTTCCATAGCACATCTGGCAGAGACCACGCTTCGCCTCACACGTCAGGACGCTCCGGATCTTGACCGTCTCGAGACCTGACTCCTCGATCCCGGCGGCCATGTCTTCGTCGATGAGCTGACCAGCCTCGACCAGCAGCGTGCGCTGGCCCGACTCGTCGATCTCGTGGACATCATAGACATCTTCCGCTGCAACCGTGCCGACGATTCTCTCGCCGAGCGGCTCGATGATGTCCTCGCCTTCCTTCAGCGCTCCGACTTCGAGGCCGAGGATGGTGCCGCAATCTTCTTCGGTGATCGTCACGTCCTGCGCGACGTCCACCAGACGGCGGGTTAGATAACCGGCGTCCGCGGTCTTGAGCGCGGTGTCGGCCAGACCCTTGCGCGCACCGTGCGTCGAGATGAAGTACTCGAGCACCGACAGTCCTTCACGGAAGTTCGACTTGATCGGGCTCTCGATGATCTCGCCAATACCACCCGTCAGCTTCTTCTGCGGCTTCGCCATCAGTCCGCGCATACCGGCGAGCTGACGGATCTGGTCGCGCGATCCACGCGAGCCGGAGTCGAACATCATGAACACCGGATTGAAGCCTTCGTTCGACTCGCGCATCGCGCGAACCATCGCGTCGGCCACGTCGTTGTTGGCGTGGGTCCAGGTGTCGATGACCTTATTGTAGCGCTCGCCGTTGGTGATGTTTCCGGTCTGATAAGCCTTCTGGAACCTGGTGACGCGCTCGTCGGCCTCGGCGAGCAGCGTCTCCTTCTCGGCTGGAATGTGAAGGTCCTCGATTCCAATCGAGATTCCGCCGCGCGTTGCGTTGCGGAAGCCGAATTCCTTGAGTCGATCCAGGAACGGCACCGTGCCCTCGAGCCCGCTCTTCCGGTAACTCTCGAAGACCAGCTCACCCAATGCCTTCTTCTTCATTTCCTTGTTCTGGAAAGGAATCTCCTTCGGCACGATCGCGTGGAACAGCACACGACCAGCGGTCGTGTCGATCCAACGCGCTCCCTGCACATCCTGCACGTAGTAGCGAACAGGCGTGTTCATGGTGACGCGATCCTGCGCCAGCGCGACCTCGATCTCGGCCACTGAGCTGTATGACTTTGCCTTCTTCGACAGCTGCTCGAACTGGGGCGGCGCCTTTGTCGCGTAGTAGCAGCCGAGCACGATGTCCTGGCTGGGCTCGGCGACCGGGCGTCCGTCGGACGGCTTGAGAATGTTGTTCGACGACAGCATGAGCAGACGGCACTCGAGCTGGGCCTCGAACGACAGCGGAACGTGCACTGCCATCTGGTCACCGTCGAAGTCGGCGTTGAACGCCGCGCAGACGAGCGGGTGAATACGGATGGCCTTTCCTTCGACCAGCACCGGCTCGAATGCCTGGATGCCGAGTCTGTGAAGGGTCGGCGCGCGGTTGAGCAGCACCGGGTGATCGCGAATGATCTCCTCGAGGATTTCGTACACCTCCGGAGATTCCTTCTCCACGATTTTCTTGGCGCGCTTCACCGTCTCGGCGATTCCCTTCTCGACGAGCTTGTGAATGATGAACGGCTTGAACAGCTCCAGCGCCATCGCCTTGGGCAATCCGCACTGGTGCAGCTTGAGCTCGGGCCCGACGACGATGACCGATCTTCCGGAGTAGTCGACGCGCTTTCCGAGCAGGTTCTGCCGGAAGCGTCCCTGCTTGCCCTTCAGCATGTCGGACAACGACTTGAGCGGACGCTTGCCGCGACCACGGATCGCCTTGGAGCGGCGGCCGTTGTCGAACAGAGCATCCACCGCTTCCTGGAGCATTCTCTTCTCGTTGCGGAGAATGACCTCAGGCGCGCGGTGCGAGATCAGCTTCATCAACCGGTTGTTGCGGTTGATTACCCGACGGTAGAGATCGTTGAGGTCAGACGTGGCAAACCGCCCGCCATCGAGCGGAACCAGCGGACGGAGATCCGGAGGTATTACCGGTATCACGTCCATGATCAGCCATTCGGCCTTGTTCGGCTCCTGGCCCGAGCCGCCGGAATTCCGGAAGGCATCGACGACCTTGAGCCGCTTGAGCATCTGCTTCTTGCGGTGCTGCGAGCCTTCGTCCACGAGACCGGCGCGAAGCTCCTCGGCGACCTTGTGGACGTCGATTCTCTTCAGCAGCTCGCGTACGGCGGGCGCGCCGATGTCGGCGAAGAACGCGTTGTCGCCTTCGTCCTTGGCTTTCTGCCTGAGGTAGAAGTACTCGTCCTCCGAGAGCAGCGTGTTGGCCTCGATCGGCTTGCCGGGTCCGTCGGGAATCTCCGCGTTCTCGGGAACGAATTCCTGCTTGCCCGCGTCGATGACGACGTAGTTCGAGTAGTAGATGACCTTCTCGAGATCACGGAGCGTCAGGTCGACGAGATTGCCCATCGGACTGGGCAGCGTCTTGAAGAACCAGATGTGCGCGACGGGTACGGCGAGCTCGATGTGACCCATGCGCTCGCGGCGGACGCGGCTCAGGGTGACTTCGACGCCGCAGCGATCGCAGATGACGCCGCGATAACGGATGCGCTTGTACTTGCCGCAATGGCATTCCCAGTCCTTGACGGGACCGAAGATGCGCTCGCAGAACAGGCCGTCCTTCTCCGGCTTGAAGGAGCGGTAGTTGATCGTCTCGGGCTTGAGCACCTCGCCCCACGACCACCAGGTGCGGAGACCGGCCATCTCCAGCCGCTCGCGCTCCTTTGAATCCTTCGGGCCGCGCATCTCTTCCGGAGAAGCGATGCGGACCTGGATATAATCGAATGAAGAGGCGCGCGTCTCGCGCGTGCTGCGGAAATCAATCATGAATTATTCCTCGCTCCCGTTGCCGTTTCTGGAGCCGACATTGCCAAGGCCATAACCGCTGGTCGCATTCGCTCCCATGGTGACGTGGATTCCGAGCGCCTTCAGCTCCTGAACGAGCACGTTGAAGGACTCCGGGATTCCAGGCTCGGGAAGGTTCTGGCCCTTCACGATCGCCTCGTAAACTCTGCTGCGTCCGTTCACATCGTCCGACTTGACGGTGAGAATCTCCTGCAGGCAGTGCGCGGCGCCGTAAGCCTCGAGCGCCCACACTTCCATCTCTCCGAAACGCTGGCCGCCGAACTGCGCCTTTCCGGCGAGCGGCTGCTGCGTGACGAGTGAGTACGGTCCAATGCTGCGGGCGTGGATCTTGTCGTCGACCAGGTGCGACAGCTTGAGCATGTAGATCTCGCCGACGGTGACCGGGTTGGAGAACGTTTCTCCGGTCCTTCCATCACGCAATCTCACCTTGCCCCCAGCCGATATACCGGCGAGGCGCATCAGCTCGAGAGCCGCCGCATCCACCTCGATGTCCGACTTCTTGGCCCCGAGTGCCGCCGCCAGTGCCGGCAGCTCCTGGCTGGTCAATACGGAAGCAGGATCGTTGTTGCGCTTCCGCTCGATCTGCGACGCGGTCGACTTGTACTGCGCGCGTGCCGCGGGCTCGTACTCTTCGTCCCCCGACGCCTCGCTATGGAAAGCGAGCTGATTGTTCGTTTCTGCGGTATCGCGATCGGCGAGCTCACGAGCCGCCGCCGCCACGAAATCGCGGATCCGATTGTAGACATCGCGTGTTTCAGCCGAGACGCCGCGGGCGGCCAGCGCATCGATCGTCGCATCAGCGAGCAGCTCCACGCGATCACCGTGGGTGACGCCGATGGCGACGTCCCTGATGATGCCGCGGATCTCTTCGTCGGAGACGGTCACCCCCGGCACCTTCAGATCGAGCGCGTTACGAACCCAGGTTACCGCGGCGAGCTTGAGCAGCAGCCCGATCTCGCGCTCGTGCGCGCCCTGGAACACCGGAGTCTTGGCGTAGAAGCCGAGCAGCTTCGCCGCCCAGCCCAGGTGCGTCTCGAGGATCTGGCCGACGTTCATACGGCTCGGCACGCCGAGCGGGTTCAGAACGATGTCGACCGGGCGTCCGTCGGGAAGGAACGGCATGTCCTCCTCGGGAACGATGCGGGCAACGATACCCTTGTTGCCGTGGCGTCCGGCCATCTTGTCCCCGACCGAGACCTTGCGCTTCTCGGCCATGTAAACCTTCACGAGCTGGATGACGCCGGGCGGGAGCTCGTCGGGCTGCAGAACGCGATCGATGCGCTCTTCGGCCTTCTCCTCGAGCTTCGCCTTCTCGTCGTTCGCGAGATCGATGATCGCGCGAACCCGCTCGTTCACTTTCTTGTCTTCGACGCGGAACGTCTTGAGGTCGAGGCTCGCGATCTTGAGATCTCCGAGCATCTGAGCGGTGAGCCTGGTCCCGGCGGGAATCGCTTCCTCGACCGTTCCCGACTTGAGCGCCAGCGATACCGCCTGACCCTCGAGCAGCTCGACCAGCTCGGCGTCGCGCACTTCGTTGACGCGGATCTTCTCCTCGCCCTCGAGCCTGCGGATATCACCGATTCTCTCGCCGCGATCCTTCTCGACGACCTGGTCTTCGATGCGCGAGAATATCTTGACGTCGATGACGACGCCTTCCATTCCCGGCGGAACCTTGAGGGAAGAATCCTTCACGTCCTTCGCCTTCTCACCGAAGATCGCGGTCAGCAGCTTCTCTTCCGGTGAAAGCTCGGTCTCGCCCTTCGGCGTGATCTTGCCGACGAGAATGTCGCCCGGCTTGACGTGCGCGCCGATGCGGACGATGCCACGCTCGTCGAGGTCCGACAGCGCTTCCTCGGCGACGTTCGGAATCTCACGCGTGATTTCTTCCTGGCCGCGCTTGGTGTCGCGGACGTGCAGCTCGAGCTCCTGAATGTGGATCGACGAGTACACGTCGTCCTTCACCAGCCGCTCGGAGAGAACGATCGCGTCTTCGAAGTTGTGTCCGTACCACGGCATGAACGCGACGGTGACGTTGGCACCGAGTGCGAGCTGGCCAAATTCGGTCGAAGCTCCATTGGCGAGGACTTCTCCGAGCTTCACCTTCTGACCGGCTTTCACCATTGGGCGCTGGTTGAGCGCGGTGTCCTGGTTGGTGCGCCAGTACTTCTTGAGGCGGTACCGGTCGTGCTGGGTCAGTCTCGCCAGCGGGCGGTCAGAGTCCTTCTTCCCCCGCTCCGAGGCGCCGGTATCGACGATGATCTCGTCGGCGGTGACGCTGGTGATGGTGCCGGGACGCCGGGCGATAACCACTGCGCCGGAATCGCGCGCGACTTTCTCCTCGAGTCCGGTTCCGACGAGCGGAGTCTGCGGATTGAGAAGAGGAACGGCCTGGCGCTGCATGTTCGAGCCCATCAACGCGCGGTTCGCGTCATCGTGCTCGAGGAAAGGAATGAGGGCGGCCGCGATCGACACGAGCTGCTCGGGCGCGACATCCATGTAATCGATGCGCTCGGGCTTGACGAGCGGCACGTCACCCTGCTCGCGGCAGAGCACGTACTCGTCGACGAAGGTACCGTCATCGTTCAGCCTGGCGTTGGCCTGCGCAATGGTGACGTCTTCCTCGCGATTGGCATCGAGCCACTCGATGTCGTTCGTAACCTTGCCGTTCTTGACGACACGATAAGGCGTCTCAACGAAGCCGAGGTCGTTGACCTGGGCGTAGCAGGCGAGCGAGGTGATGAGTCCGATGTTCGGACCTTCAGGAGTCTCGATCGGGCACATGCGGCCGTACTGCGAGTAGTGAACGTCGCGGACCTCGAATCCGGCGCGCTCGCGAGTGAGCCCGCCCGGTCCCAAGGCCGACAGCCGGCG
>JBGTEZ010000045.1:0-3030 GCA_041747535.1 Gemmatimonadaceae bacterium | reverse complement strand
CGAATCGCGCAAGACCGGTTAATCCTTCGCACCCAGCTCGCACCTTCTGGGGTCAAGGCGGGACTCCCCCCGCCGCCTACCGGCATCTCCGTATGGGGAGGTGAGAGTACCCGCTTCGGCGGCTAACGCGCTTACACGCTGCGAGCCTCGCCCGGCGCATTCTTACGGCTCCATGTCGGCGAGTCTCTTGCTACGCGCGACGCCGCCTGCGCGGATACTCTTACCTCCCCTACACAGATCCAGACTGCAACGGCGGAAGCCGCCACGCTCGCGTCGTGTGCGAGCGTGGATCGGGGAAGTGTCAGGCGTACTCGCTTCCTGCGTGTCGTAGTCGCGACACCGGGGGTGATTGAGTCACTAGACTGCCCCGGGTGGGGAGTCGGAGGGGTGATCGGGTGGAGCGGCCTCTCGCGTAGCAAGAGACTCGTGACATGGAGCCGTACGAATTCACCGGCGAGGCTCGCAGCGTGTAAGCGAGGGGCCGCGGAGCCCGGTCCCCCCTCCGACGCACCGGCGCACATGATCTTTACCGTCAACCCCCTGGGGTGGGGTGACATTGCTACCGTGGCTGAGTTCGCCTACCCGCCGGGATTGACTTGAGCCCTTTGTTGAATAACTTTACAAGGCTATGGCGGAACGCAGCTTACCGCGCCTGTCATAACGACAATTTATTCGCCGAACGAGTTTCGGCGCGCCTCGAGTCCCCACCTGTGCGGCAATGCGGGTGCACCCGGCGGCAGCGGATGGATACCGGTCCCGAGAGGGGCGACACGGTCCACCCGCGTTTTTGTTGGAATGCGACTGCCGGCTCCAGCTGTTTGGCGCCGCCTACATATAGATAGAGAGACGACCCGAGATCATGCCACGCGCGACACCGCTCGACCACTATCGTAACATCGGCATCATGGCCCACATCGATGCCGGGAAAACGACCATGACCGAGCGCGTCCTGTACTACACCGGCAAGACGCACAAAATCGGCGAGGTGCACGAAGGCACCGCCACCATGGACTGGATGGAGCAGGAGCAGGAGCGTGGCATCACGATCACCTCCGCCGCTACCACCGCGTTCTGGATGCGGAATGATACCGAATACCGTATCAATATCATCGACACGCCCGGACACGTCGATTTCACCGTCGAAGTAGAGCGCTCCCTTCGAGTTCTCGATGGCGCCGTAACTCTTCTGGACTCAGTCGCCGGCGTCGAGCCGCAGACCGAAACGGTGTGGCGCCAGGCTGACCGCTATCGCGTGCCGCGACTGATCTTCGCCAACAAGATGGACCGTGTCGGCGCCGATTTCGATCGCTGCATGCGCATGATCAGGGACCGACTTACCAAGAACGCGTATCCGATTCAGCTGCCGGTCGGGTCGGGTGAGCTGTTCACCGGTCACATCGACGTTATCGAGCGCAAGCAGTTCATCTTCGACGACGAATCGCTGGGCAAGAAGTTCGAAATCACAGAAGTTCCCGAGGAGTACCGCGAAGCGATGGAGAAGGCGCGCCACGACGTGATCGAGGCAGCCGTATCGCACGACGAAGCGCTGATCGAGAAGTACTTCAGCGGCATCGCGCTAACCAACGACGAGATTCGACACGCCATCCGCAGCGCCACCGTCGGGGGTTTCATCGTACCCGTGCTTTGCGGTGCCGCGTTCAAGAACAAGGGAGTGCAGGCGATGCTCGATTGCGTCGTGGACTTCCTGCCTTCGCCGATGGATGTGCCGCCGGTCGAGGGACATCTGCCGAATGGAGAAATAGCGACGAGAGCGCCGGACGACGCCGCGCCGTTCGCCGGACTGGCGTTCAAGATCGCGACCGACCCGTTCGTCGGAAAGCTGACCTTCTTTCGCGTTTACTCCGGAGTGCTCAAGTCAGGCTCGTACGTCTACAACGCGACGAAGGACAAGCGCGAGCGCGTTGGACGACTGCTTCAGATGCACGCGAACAAGCGGGAAGAGATCGAGGAAGTTCTCGCCGGAGACATCGCCGCCGCGATCGGACTCAAGGACACCCGGACCGGCGACACGATGACGATGGAAGATTCGCCGATCATCCTCGAGGCGATGAAGTTCCCGAACCCGGTCATCGACGTCGCGATCGAGCCCAAGACCAAGGCCGACCAGGACAAGCTCGCCATCGCGCTGATGAAGCTGTCGGAAGAAGACCCGACCTTTCGTGTGCACTCCGACCAGGAGACGGGCCAGACGATCATCTCCGGAATGGGTGAGCTTCACCTGGAGATCATCGTTGATCGAATGCAGCGGGAGTTCAAGGTCGATGCGAACATCGGCCGCCCGCAGGTCGCCTACCGCGAGACGATCAAGAAGCGGGTGGAAAAGGTCGAAGGCAAGTTTATCCGGCAGTCTGGCGGAAAGGGACAATACGGCCACGTCGTGATCAACATCGAGCCGGCCAAGCAGGGCGAAGGGTTCGTGTTCGAGGACAAGATCGTCGGCGGAACCATCCCGCGTGAGTTCATCAAACCGGCCGAGCAGGGAATGCGCGAAGCACTGGAAGGCGGCGTGCTCGCGGGCTACCCGATGGTCGATGTGAAGGCCGAGCTGGTATACGGCTCGTACCACGACGTCGATTCCAGCGAAATGGCGTTCAAGATCGCGGGCTCGATGGCGATCAAGGAAGCAGCGAAGAGAGCAGGCGCGATCATCCTCGAGCCGATCATGAAAGTCGAAGTCGTCTCACCCGACGCCTACATGGGCGACGTCCTCGGCGATCTGTCCTCGCGCCGCGGCAGGATCGGCGGAATGAATCAGCGCGGCGAAGCGCAGGTGATCGATGCGCAGGTTCCGCTGTCGGAGATGTTTGGATATTCAACGAAGCTCAGATCGATGACACAGGGACGAGCAGTGTACTCGATGGAGTTCGCGCACTATGAGGAAGTACCGAAGTCGAAGGCCGAAGAGATCATCAATAAAGTCACCGTCAAGGCGAGATAAGAGGAAATGAGCAAAGCCAAATTCGAGCGCACGAAGCCCCACGTAAACGTCGGCACGATCGGCCACGTCGA
>JBGTEZ010000044.1:0-34221 GCA_041747535.1 Gemmatimonadaceae bacterium | reverse complement strand
CGGAATCGTGCGCCGGCGCCGGGCGCCACAGGCTGAGGCGCCGGGCTCGGAAAGGCCGAGGCGCCAGCGCCAGCCATCTGCAGCTGTGCAGGATAGCCGGCGAATACTTCGTCGCCACCGTGCCCAGTAAGCGCAACCTTGACGTGCTCCGCCGCAAGCGCGGCCGCGGCGTAATACGAGAATCCGCCGTCCCCGCCGCCCGCGGGCGGCTGATCCATGTGCCAGATCAGGGAAGCAAATAGATGCTCGAGCGCATGTGGGGTCTCTGTGCGCTCCTGATAGTCGGTTCCAATGGTCGCGGACACCAGCTTCGCGAACGGCGTCTCGTCATACTGTTCGCCACCAGCGAATCGAATCGAGAAACTCTTGAGTGGCTGCACGTGCTTCACGGCGAGACTCGCTACCGTGCTGGAGTCGAGGCCCCCGCTCAGATGCGCGCCAACGGCGGCGTCGCTGCGGCAATGAATGCCCACGCTGTCGTCGAGAAGCTCCGCGACCTCGCGCGTGAGTTCTTCCGGAGAGCGAGACTCATCGTATCGATAACAAACGTCCCAGTAGCGACGTACATGGTGCTCTCCTCCTCGCACCGTAATTGCGTGGCCTGGCGCCAATTCACAGATGCCGTCGAAGAACGTTTTGCCGGCGAGCGGTGCGCCCGCAAAGAGATAGTCGGCCACACCGCGCCGATCTGGTGCGCGCCGCACCGCTGGATCCTCGAGGATTGCCTTGATCTCGGATGCGCAAACGAACTGCTTCGAATCCGAGTAGTAGTAGAACGGCTTTATCCCCATGCGGTCGCGCGCGCCGAAAAACTGGCCTCGCCGCGAATCCCAGAGGATAAAAGAGAACATCCCGTTCAGCTCATGAACGCACCGCTCCCCCAGCTCCTCGTAGAGATGGATGATGACTTCGCTGTCAGTGTGGGAGCGGAAGACGTGGCCGCGCTGGCGAAGACGTGCCGCGAGCTCGATGTAGTTGTAGATCTCGCCATTGAAAACCAGCCACACCGTACCGTCCTCGTTGGACATCGGCTGGTGTCCGCTGGGTGACAGGTCGACGATCGAAAGCCGGCGATGGCCAAGCCCAACCGGACCGTTGACGTATACGCCGCCGTCGTCAGGGCCCCGGTGCAGCATTGAGTCTCTCATCCGAAGCAGCAGGCTCCGGTCGATTGACGCGCCATCTCTTTTCAGAACACCGACAATTCCGCACATCCTGCGCTCCCGGCGCGAATAGCCCCTAGCTCAACCTCTCGGTGCCCAGCGGGCGCCGGAGCTCCACTACGATCGCCCGCGCGAACGGGCGTAGAAACGGAAGCATCCGCAGAAGGCCCCGGTCAAACCGAGCGACCGCACTTGTGAGCGGCTTCCACGAGACAATGCGGTCGATTCGTGAGAAAAATTGAAATTCCTCGACATCGATCTCGAAAAATTTCCGAAACGCCTCTAAATCCGAGTACTTGAACTGACGCGCCCATTCCCCAGGATCCTCCGGTGCCGCCGACTCGACCGGCACCATTAACCGCAGCCGCTCGAGCCAGAGCGAATTTCCGAACGGCTCCCTGAAGATCGCGCGGGCGCCCGGCTTCATGACACGATACAACTCCTCGGCCGCGCGGTCTTTGTGACCGAGGTGATGGAGGATACTCTGGCCGATCACTACGTCGGCGCTTTCATCGCCGAATGGGATGTCGTAGAACGATGCGGCCTTGAACCGGCATCGCGCCGCTACGCCGTTCAGCTCGGCGCGCTGCCGAGCCACACGCACACCCTCCGCTGAAACGTCGAACGCATCCACGAATGCGGCGCCGCGTTTCGCCAGAATTACGGTCAGCCATCCGTCGCCGCATCCGGCGTCCAGAACATGCATCCCCCTAATGTCTCCAAGGCGTAGCATAGAGCCTGTATAAGCATCAACGGGCTCACGGATGCCATCAAACTTCTCCCAGTCGGACGACCTCATGCGAAGCCGCTCGACATCGGGATTGCCGTAGATCACATCATGCTTTTTTGCCTCTTCCCTCTCTTCATCGTGAACGGCAAGAGTATCAAGTGTCATCATGCGCAACTTATCCCAAAATAAAAGTGAGGCGGTGCAGGAGTTCCTAGAGCCTGCGTCGCACGGGTGGCCATATCTCCAGGCCTACCTCGGAGTATGCCTGCGTGGTCACATCCGGTACGACATCGCCAAACATGTCGCGAAGTATCCAGCCGTGGCATAACGCTACGCCCGCGACCAGCTGCACAAAGATGTGCATCGGTGCCGCTGCTACGGCGAACCCGAGACCCGCTGCTTTCGCGTAAAAGCGGTGAATCGGCAGGTTGGTCAGGACCAGCGCACCGAAGGCGATTCCCGCCGCGGCGACCGCGTGAGGCTCGGGCAGGAACGCCGCGGCCAGTGTGAGCGTTCCAAGTACCGCGACGGCGGGACTCAAGGCGCGACTGAGTGTGAATACCACTTCGCCAGGTAGGGTAACGCGCGTCTGCTGGTAGCCCAGAGAACGAGCCAGCAGTGTGCTCCGTCGCCATACTTCCCGGCACACGGACCGTAAATTCCACCGTTTAAGGTGCGTGACCGTAATGCTCGTGTCGAGAACTACTCTGTGCCCTGCCCCGATTAAGCGGTGCGCAAGGTCGGAGTTCTCTACTCCCGCTGTAACGAATCGCCATTCGTCGTACATCCCCGCTGAAACCAGAACGTCGCGACGAACCGCCCCACAGCCCGCTGCGAAATGCGCGTGGTGGCCGTCACGCGGCCGCTCCCCATACCGGAGAAGCAGGTTCCAGTACCTTGACGCGAAATTCTGGGGGCCGGATGCTTCGCAATGACAGGCGGAGATAGCATCGATTTCGGGCCGTTTTGCCAAAGCGTCCAGCATCGCGGGAAGGATGTCCGGGCCTACGGAGACGTCGGCGTTGACGAACGCCACGACGGAGCCACGAGCGACCTCAACCCCCCGGTTGCGTGCGTAGGCAGGTCCCGCAGGCGTGCCCGAAAGCCTCACCACTTTGTCGGCGTAGCGAGCTGCCAAAGCTGCAGACTCCTCGGTGCTTTGGTCATCGACCACGATCAACTCAAAGGAGTCTCGCGCCATTGCACTGTTGCAGATGCTTGTCAGCACCTCTTTGACGCCGACGTCCGTCTTCTGAACTGGGACGATCACGGATAAATGAAGTTGGCGGGGCATCAGACGGTGTCGGTGACTTCGACTCCTCGAGTCGTCAATCGAAGGAGGACGGTTGCACCCCGCTCATCAGCGTCACGATGTCGCCGGGTGACTGCCTCATGGCGAGCGCCCGTAGATCCCCGACACTTGTTCCCGCAGGGGCAAGGAGAACCTGAATGTCACGAACCCTTTTTTGAAGCGCGGTCAGACTACTCGAGTGGCCAGCGCAAGCGACAATGACATCGATGCTGCCCTCGTCAGCCACATCAGAGAGATGCTCGACTACACGCTCAGGTGCGACAAAATGATTCTCTGGGAGCACGACTATCAAAGACCGTCGTGGCGTTCGCCGGGGGCCGATGTTGCTTATGCCCCGGTCGGGCTTTGATCTGGTGACCTGGAAGGCCGGTTCAAGATCGTGCTCCGGCCCGCTGCCGGGAACCGAGGGTTCGGCTAGCAAATGGTGTTCAGTGTGGGCGCTGCTTTCGAGTCCTGCCCCAGCCATGTGACCTCGAAGAAAAATGACATGAGCACGTTTCAGAATCTCAGAAGGCCGCTCTTTATCCACCCTCCGGATATGCTCGGAGGCAAGAGACATACTTGGATACCCAACGCATAAGTCGTTACACCACAACCGATTAACGAAGGTGATCCGCCGGGCGTGGGCACAATTCGCTACGTTTGCGTGGCGCGCTCGCTACAAGCGGTCCGCCTTTTCTTCGAGTTAGGTCTGAGCGTCAGGTCGCGGCGTTGGGTCCCACGTAGCCATTTGGGTCTGTCGGAAAGCGGCCAACCACGCGAGAAATCCCGCGGAAAGAACGGCGAGAACAAAACCCGCGAGGGCGATCACTTTAGGCTGCAACGGTCCGGAACCCCGCATCCCAACCAGACCCGCGAGGATTCCGGCAAAGCCGATCCCGAGGACCACCCTTGCAGCGGTGTGATCCACGGCGAGCATCGCGAGCGACATCAAGGCGAGGGGGGTTAGAAGGTACGGCAGCCATCGTAGCAGCTTGTGACTGATCAGGCGAAGAGCGAAACCGCCGTACTTCAAAGGGTTCATTAGCGCGCGGAAATAGAAGAGGGTGCGAAGCCCGCGAGCCATCGTTCGGACCTTTCGCTTCAGTTCCGTACGGATCTGCGGTGAGCGAGGAACGATGCAGGTGGCATCACTGACACTGACCGACCGATATCCCTGTTGCCGCGCGACCAGAGCGGCAGCAAAATCCCAACTCAAACCGGGGGGTAGTGACAGCCGGTAAACCTCACGGCGACTACCGTAGAAGCAGCCGCTCGCGCCGACGATGGATCCCAGCCGCGTCTCCAGAGCGCGAACCCACATTTCGTATCCGACATAGCCGGATTCGGCCAGAGTTTCCTGATTTTGCGCGGCTCCGACGCTGACATCGTTTCCGGACGCGACGCCTATTCCCGGGTCGTCGAACGCGCGGATGAGTTTCTTGAGCGACCCTGTCGGCACGAGGATTGTCGCATCGACATTTACCATGATTGCCCCGCGTGACGCCGCGAGCGCCGCATTCTCGGCCGCGGTTTTGCCGCGTCTTACCGGCAACCGGAGCAACTCGACGCCCCGATGGTCGAATGTCCGCACGACATCGTCCGTACCATCGGTCGATGCATCCGATATGACAAGGATCTGCAGCCGGTCACGTGGATAGTCGAGCGCGAGAAGTGACTCCAGGGTCCCGGTAATGCTCGAAACGGCGTTATAGACGGGGACCGTTATCGTGACGGTCGGCCATTCCGCGGAAGTCCGTACGGTACTGCGGCGAGATCGAACGGCCGCCGCCGCCCACAAAATCAGCGGGTAGCAAATGTAAGCGTAGACTGCGATGACCAGCGGAGCACTCGCAAGGACGACGGCAATCGCGGACATTCAGCGTGTCGAGAGAATTGGGTGAGTCACGGCGATAGGAACGGTCTCCCGAGGTGGGGCCTTGGGAGTTGGCGAGCAAGGGCGCCGGCCTGCGCGCCCTGCCCACTCCGCCTGAGAGCATTGGACGTGCCGAAGTCGACCCCGTCTAACTCCCTGCCCTGCAACAGCTTAGAGACAGTCCTGCCTGTGCCTTGCGGCATATCGACAGCATTGTGTTGCGCTCACGCTACCGCGAAAAACGCCTCACACCCACAGCGGCCTCGTAGACCGAATCCAAGGCGGCAAGCCAACTCGTCGACCCAAAAGATTGCGTAAGCCGTTCTCTCGCGCGCCTGCTGCGCTCAGTCGCCTCTTCGGGCCCACGGTCGATCTGAGACAGGGCGCCCGCAATCAGCGATGGTTGTTCAGCATCAACGACAAGTGCTTGTGAGGAGTCAACTACGTCAGGAACTCCGCCCACCCGCGTTGCAACGATCGGAACGTCCGCATTCATTGCTTCCAGCAAGGTGATGGGGGTGCCTTCTGTGCGGGAGCTGAGTACAAACGCGTCGAACGCGCTGAGCAACGCTCCGGCATTGGCAAGCGGTCCATGCCAGCTGACGCGTGATGAAATTCCCAGCTTCATGGATTGCTCTCGCAGCCGCTCCATCTCGTCGCCCTGTCCGATGACCGACAGCTGCCATCTCGGATCGGACTGTGCCAGGGCTTCGAGCATCACGTCCGCGCCTTTCTCTCGCGACAACCGACCCACCCACCCGGCGACGCGTGCATCAGCCGGGATGCCAAGTCTCTCGCGCGCCGCGGCCCGCGGTAGCAGGTCGTAAAGAGGCGTAAATGAGTTAGGAACGAGGTGGATCTTGTCACTTCGAACGCCGTCGTCCGCCAGGCGCCGCACGAGGGGTGCCGATACGACGATCACCGCGTCGGCGCGCCGCAGCGCCAGGAGCTGCACGCGCTCGTTCAACCGGTTTCGCAGGCTACCCCCGGTGAATCCGTGCACGGTGCTGACTGTGGGAAGACAATGCGAGCGCGCAACGAGGCCTCCGATCACGTCGCTTCGATATCCATGACTGTGCACGACGCTCGGTCTGAACTGCGCGACGAGTGCGCTTATTAGGCGAAATTCGCGAAGATAATCTCGAGCACCCACAACGATGGGCGTGACTGGCACGCCCAGCGCTTGCAGTTGATCTATAAACGGGTGACCGACTGCCGTCTCTGGCTCGACTACAGCAGCGACATGGACCGAAGATTTTTGTCCGCTCGACATCATCGTCACTACGCGCTCGAGTCCGCCTTCTCGAGTGGGCGCGAGAACGTGAAGAATTCTGTGGCTCTGCACTACCATTTCAACTCGACCCTGCTTTATTGGTTTGCAACGAGTCCCGCTCCGTTGGCGGCCCGGATGCGCGGACGCCAAAAAGTAACATTTGAATTGCTGATTGCTGGCACACCTTTCGCCACGTGGCATGGCAGAATGGGTGTGCGTAGTGACGCTTCATTTGACTGCTCGTCGCCATGTGTAAGGGAATGACTCGCCGGGTTGCGGTGAGGAGTTGGTAGAAATAGAACGGCAGGATCGCAAGCCTCCTCGGGGGGTGGGCGACAAAGGCAAACCCGGCGAAAGCCGGCGACGCAAAGCCACGAGGCTAACGCGCAGTGAAGCGCCACGCCAGTCGAGCCGCCGAATCACACTTGACAGGGGTCGCGCTATGCGTGCTTTCATCCTGGCAGTGACCGGCCTTGCATTCGCTGTCGCTGCTTGTTCATCCTACGGGACGTCAGTTGTCGACCCCGAAAAACCGTCGACCGCGCAAGTTGCGACGGTTTCTGTGACGCTTCCCTCCTCCTCCCTCGTCGCGGGACAGACGCAGCGCGCAATCGTCACCTTAAAGGACGCAAAAGGAGCGACGCTCTCCGGTCGCAGCGTCGTATGGTCTTCGTCGGCTTCGTCGATTGCAGTCGTCAGCAATGATGGCCTCGTCCAGGGCGTTTCGCCCGGAGCGGCAACTGTAAATGCCCTTAGCGAGGGCATCGCCGGCCAGGCGGACCTTACCGTAACGGCCCGCCCGCCACTTCCCGTCGACCGGATCCTTGTTGCAATCAACCCCGCTGCGGTGGTCGTTGGTCAGACTGCGCATGCGGACGTCGCTCTTCTGGACTCGAACGGCAATCCACTCACCGACCGAGCAGTCACCTGGCAGAGTGGCAACCCGAGCGTCGCGACAGTATCCAGCAACGGCGACATCGCCGCAGTTGCCCCTGGTACCGCGTCTATCACTGCTGCAGCCGAGGGGAAAACTGCTTCGGCATCATTGAGTGTGAGCGCGCCGGCTCCCGTACCGGTAGCGACGATTGCGATTTCACCCGCAACGGCCAATCTACAGGTTGGCGCTACGGTCCAACTTTCTGCGACAACGCATGACGCGAGTGGCAATGTTCTCACCGGGCGCGTGATCGCCTGGTCGAGTGCGAACGCGGGGATCGCTTCGGTCAACTCGAATGGTCTTGTCACCGCCGTCTCTGCAGGTTCGACTCAGGTCACGGCATCGAGCGAAGGGATTAGTAGTAGTGCCGCGATAACAATCACCCCACCCGCTCCTGTCCCAGTAGCAAGTGTTTCAGTGACCCCAGCGTCGTCCACTGTTCAGGTAGGCGCAACTGTTCAACTCTCGGCCATTACTCTTGATGCCAGTAACAATGCTTTGACCGGCCGAGTCGTCACGTGGTCGACCTCCAACGCGGGTATCGCATCCGTGAACCAGACCACTGGCCGCGTCACAGCCGTTGGCGTCGGATCAGCGACGATAACCGCAACAAGCGAAACCAAGACCGGAACGGCAACGATCACGGTCACCGCGCCACCTCCCGCTCCCGTCGCCTCCGTGTCGGTATCTCCTGCTTCGGCAACCGTGACCTCTGGAGGTACGGTTCAACTCACGGCGACGCTGCGCGATGCGAACAACAATATCCTGACCGGTCGGCAGATTACGTGGCTCAGCTCCAACACCGCTAACGCTACTGTCAACGCGAGCGGTCTCGTCAGCGCGATCAGCGTAGGAAGCGTCACGATCACAGCTTCCTCCGAGGGCAGGAGTAGTAGCGCCGCGATCACCGTTGGCGCACCTCCGCCGCCGCCACCGCCGCCACCACCAGGTGGCACCCCTGTTTGGCGCGGAAACGAGCCGGCCGGCATGACGTCCATCAGCGATCGCCAGTTCAATTCGCTGGCCGAGGGCAGTTGGTGGACCATGAGGGCGCCCGGCGCGGCGATCGTGACCGACGCTACTGCTCCCCAGTCACCGTCGAACGTCGTGCGGTTCAACTTCGACGCGGGCGACCAGGGTGGTGTCTCGCCGGAGTTCACAGAGCTGAGCCACACGGGTTACCGCGTCATCTACATCTCCTATTGGGTGAAGCACTCCTCGAACTGGCAGGGCCATCTGACTGGGATCAACAAGCACGGTTACGTCTGGCACAACACGACTAATCCGTACTTCGTCTTCACATCACAGGGCGCGGGTTCGGAGGCGCTCAAGCTCCGAATCGCATTACAGCAGGTTGCCGTTCAGCCCAACGCCAATGGCTGGTACACCCAGAACGTGGACGCGACTAAAAGCTTTACTCGCGGCTCGTGGGATCTGGTCGAGATGGTCATAACCGGGAACACCGCTAATACGACCAACGGCTCAATGGACTTCTTCCTGAACGGCACACGCGTGGCGAGCTATACCGGAATCAGGTTTCACGCCACGGCTCTCACCAAATTTGATTTCACCCGCATCTATCCGGTCTGGGGCGGGGCTGGCGACACGGTAGTGAGCAACATGGGCCTGTCGTTCGACCAGTTCTACGTCAGCGGCAAGAACTAGGTACCTCACTGAAAACAGGCCGCATCACACAGTGATGCGGCCTGTTTTTGCGTATGAAGTTGGAAGTTCCGTCACTTGATCCCGCGGCGATGTCAGCCACCGATCCTGCCACGCGCGGAACATCACCACTGCCCATATCCCCGCGGCGTTGGTAGAATCGCCGGCCAGAAAGCGATCCCATTCCCTTCGCACGACACTGCTTCGAAGCAATCCCTCGGATTCGCCTGACAGCAGGAGATCTCCCGCCCAGCTCCTGAGCGGACCCGCGAGCCAGCCCGCAAGCGGCACGGAGAACCCCATTTTCTCCCTGTCAACGAGCGCGGGCGGGACGTGCTTGTAGAGAATCTGCCTCAGGATCCATTTGCCGCGTCCGTCGCGTACCTTGAACTTCCGCGGTAGTCGCCAGGACAACTCCACAACGCGGTGATCGAGGATAGGGACGCGCGCCTCGAGGCTGACCGCCATGCTTGCCCTATCCACCTTCGCGAGAAGGTCATCGGGAAGGTAAGTCGCCTGATCGGCCAGCATCATTCGCTCCATGAGACCGAGCGGTGTTTCACGTTCGGCTGGCGCGTTGCTGGTGACGGTATTCCCACCAACCACGAAATCTTCCGGATCCTGCCAGGCCGACAGCAGCGATCGATACATGTCTTCCGGCGAGTCTTCGCGAAGCAAACCGCCGATTTTGTGCAGCTTCTCTCCCAGTAGTTTCGTGCGGCTGGCGATGGGAAATACCGGTCGCAGCGTATCGCGCATGCGATTCCAGGCACGAGGTGAGACACTGGTTAGGCCGGAAGCCGAGAATCTGCGGAGGAGGCTCGGCCAACGCTCGAACCCCGCAATCAGCCGCTCGCCCTGTATGTAGCGGTTGTAACCTCCGAACAATTCATCGCCGCCGTCACCGGTCAGGGCAACAGTTACTTCACGCCGCGCGAGCTCGCAAACGAGAAACGTCGGGATCTGTGAAGGATCCGCGAATGGCTCATCGAACATCTCGGCCAGGCGGGGGACCACAGCGAGCGCATCGGATCCGGTGAGATGGAGCTCGGTATGGTCGGTGCCAAGGTGCTCTGCTACTGCTCTCGCGTGCCCGGCTTCGTCGAACTCGTGCTGATCAAAGCCTATCGTGAACGTCTTCACGGGCCGATCTGCAGATGCCTGCATCAGTGCGACGACGGTCGACGAATCGATTCCTCCGGAGAGGAGCGCCCCCAGCGGAACATCGGCCTGCATTCGCAGACGGACGGCGTCGGTGAGCAGTGTCTCAAGCTCCGTGGTGGCCTCTTCGTCTCCACCAGCGAACTGAGCGGCCTGACCGGCCGTTGCCGCGGTTTGAGCCGACCAGAACGGGATCGAAGGCCGCAGTGGTGCGGTCGGGTCGGCGATGGTGAGAATGTGCCCGGGCGGAAGCTTGACGACGTGCCGGAAGATGCTCTCCGGCGCAGGGACGTACAGGTACCGGAGGTAGGACGTCAGCGCGGACGCGTTTATCGACCTGTCGAACTCAGGTCCTGCCTGCAACGCTTTCAGCTCGGAACCAAAGCTGATAAAGCCGTCACGGTGATAGACGAAGAGCGGCTTGATGCCGAGCCGGTCGCGGATCAGGGACAACTCGCGCGTCATTACATCCCACACCGCGATGGCGAACATTCCGATAAAGCGACGGACGGCGCCCTCGATCCCCCATCGCTCGAATGCAGCGAGGACTACTTCGGTGTCCGAGTGCCCTCTGAAGGCGAACCCACTCGACTCGAGCTCTCGCCGCAGGATGCGGTGATTGTAGACCTCGCCGTTGAAAATGATGACGTAACGTCCGCTCGCCGAACGCATCGGCTGATGTCCGTGCTCGGACAGGTCGACGATGGCGAGTCGCCGAAAGCCCAGACCTATTCCAGCGGTCCCATCGACCCAGACGCCATGGTCGTCCGGTCCGCGGTGCGCGATCGCGTCGCTCATACGCAACGGGGCGCGCTGGAGCTGTTCAGAGCTCCAGCGGCCACTCGCATAGATTCCTGCCAAACCGCACATGCTGATTCCGCCTATGTCCTGGGATCAGTCATCGGGAACGCGACGCCAGCGGCTGGACTTGCGCGCGATGTCCGGCGCCAGGTCGTGTCACGCACCGTTACGAGCGTTCCCAACATTACCACCAGCCTCCAACCCGCGTACACCGGCAGCATGATGAATGATGCCGCCGTCCGCCACGGCTCCGGGTGTCGCCCAATCGCGATGAGGGTGTTGACGGCGATTGCCGAGAGCGAAGCGACCGCAAGAGAGGCGACCGACCACCCGAGCGTTCCGCGCACGCCTACTAACGCCGCGACGACAACCGCCGACGCGGCAAGAAGGTGAAGCACTGGAGCGGGAAGCGCGAGCTCTACCAAGGCGTCGAGTTTCTGACGCCAGCCAATGTTTGGGCTGCGGACTAGACGCGGACCCCACTCGCGAAGAATGCGGAACCGCCCTGCGATCCACCGCCGGCGTTGGATCGCTCCCTCCCCGAGAGATCGTGACTCCTGCGAGAAGATATCCGCCGCCCTCGCTTGGCGAATGGAGACGCCGGATTCGGTATAAATCGCGTAGAGCTCGGTGTCTTCAGTGATCGAGTACGAACGCCAGCCATCGCGGATCAGGAGATTTGTACCGATCCCCAGGCCATTCCCAAGCGGCAAAGTAAGGCCGGCCGACTGCTTGCGCGGATACGACACTTCGAAACGCGACCTGCCCAAAAGCCCGCCCAGCCTTGTCAACCAGTTCTCGAACTCATTGAGAACGCCGTTGTTGGGTTGGAACACAATGTCGTTTAGCGGCGCCAGCGCGGCCACGCCGAGGGCAAATCCTGGGGCGACAGTACTGTCGGCGTCGACGATGACGCACGCATCCCACTCAGTGAGATCGATCTGCTCGAGCATCCAGGCGATAGCGCGCGGCTTGCCTGGCAGTGTCGGGTCCACTCGCTCGAAGCACTCGACACCCTCGTTCCTCGCGAGTCCGGCCGTCCCATCCGAGCAGTTGTCAGCAATCACGACGACGCGCCGGTGGGTGGCTGGATAGGTCATTTGCAACAATGAGCGCAGGCATCCCGCGATGAGCAACTCCTCATCGTGTGCAGGAACAAGGAACAGTAGCCGCGGCGGCTTCTCGAGGGACGGATCGGGCATTCTGACGGGACGCCTGCGGTTGAACAGACAAAGCAACTCGGAGACGATTGGCAGCCAGAGAATAGCCACCACCACGCAGAGGGCCACCGCGAGCATTAGCTCAAACATGGCGTTCTCAGCGACGGGGTGATGAATCTGGAGCTCACATGCTTCATTGTTTTGATTCTGGAAAGAGGTAGATCGAAGGCGGCGTCAGCAGCGGCTGACAAGTGCGGCGATCACACGCTCACCCGCACGGCCATCCCATCCTTCAGGACGTGGAGTCACCGTCGGCCGGTGGAGCTGTCGAAGCTCCGTGACGATGTCAGCAGGGTTCGGCACGAGACGGTTCGTGCCCTCGGTAATCGTGATGGGTCGCTCCGTGTTGGGACGAATCGTAAGACACGGAACCCCAAGGGCTGTGCTTTCTTCCTGGAGGCCGCCGGAATCGGTAACGACTGCGAAAGCATGCTCGACCAGATCGAGCATTTCGAGATAACCGACCGGCTCGAGCAGGCGGACCCGATCCATCTCGAGTCCTGCGGCTTCGAGACGCAACCTGGTGCGCGGGTGCGCGGGGAACACCACTGGACGGTCGAGCGCAATCTCGCTCAGCGCATCGGCGAGCAGCTTTATGCGATCTGAGTCATCGACGTTGGAGGGCCGGTGAAGCGTCACGATTACCGCCGACCCATTTATTCCCAACTTTGCCCTGAAACCGGTCGCACGTGCGGCGGGGAGTGCGTAGAACAAACTGTCGATCATCACGTTCCCGACGAAGACGATTTTCGAATCCGGCTCACCCTCGGCCCGAAGCTGAGTGTCGGCATCGCGTGACGGTGTAAGAAGAAGATCAGCCAGCCGATCGGTGACGATACGATTGATCTCCTCAGGCATCGTACGGTCGAAGCTGCGCAGACCGGCTTCGACGTGCGCCACGCGGATACCTAGCTTCGAGGCAACCACCGCTGCCGCCATGGTGGAGTTCACATCACCATAGACGACCGCCCAGTCCGGTTGGTGCTCCAAAAGCACCGGCTCGATACGCTCCATGATGCGGGCGGTCTGCACTGCGTGCGTATCCGACCCGACAGCGAGATTCACGTCGGGCGCGGCGAGCCCAAGATCGCGGAAGAATGCGTCTGAAAGCGCGTCGTCATAATGCTGCCCAGTGTGAACCACCACCTGTGACAGTCCGGCCTGCCGGCCGGCCCGGTGGACGGGAGCGAGTTTCGGAAAATTTGGACGGGCACCCACAACATGAAGGAGCTTCATTCTGCGTTGGGCGAGTGCAAATGCAATTCCGCTTTCCGCGGTTCAGCGGCCGGGACGCCGAGTCCAGTTAAGTCGTTTGGCTACTTGGAGTTGGCCGAACGGTGGCGCTGGCTCGGGCGGCCGGACGACTTAGCAGGGACTACCAGTGTCGCGCATGCGCTACGGCAGCGATGCGCCAACACGGGCTCTCCCAGCCCAAGTGCTTGTGCCGCGACGCAACTGGCAAAATATTAGCGCCCCTCCTCTTGCATTAATCAGCGGAAGAACGCTTCCCTTAAGTCACCAATGAATCGCTTGCAACAAAAACTGGCCCGCAATTCCCCGGTGCGCCGGCTCCTGGTCATTACCTACCATTTCCCGCCCGATGGTGCAATTGGAGGACAGAGGTGGGCGGGGTTGTCCAAGCATTTGGCGCGATTGGGTTGGGAAGTGCACATAGTAACGGCCTCCGACGCTGGGCACGAACAGTCCCTGCCGAATGTTCACCGACACTTTCGTCCTCGTCGCCGTACACTGAACGATGTGTACAAAGCCGTAGCGGGTCGCGCCAGGAAGCGCTCCACGGGGCGCCGCAGTTCGAATAAAACGCAGAATCCCTCCCTTCCCCGGCCCACCGCACGGGTGAACCCGTTCGCCGCAATTCGAGAGCTTGTCGGAAGTGCGATGTACCTTCCTGACGACGGACGCGGGTGGGTAGCAGCCGCCGCGCTCGAGGCGCGCGCGCTGTTGCGCCGGCACAAGTTTGATGTCGTCATTTCCAGCGGACCACCGCATTCAGCGCACTTCGCCGGCGTCGCCGCGACTCTGGGCCGTGACGCGCAATTCTGGATGGATATGCGCGACCCATGGTCCGTAACACCACAATTCGGCGCTCACAATGACGATCGTCCCCGAGCTGAGCGCTTCATACTCCGGCAACTTGAGCGGGTGGTGTTTCCACGAGCTGCGAGAGTCATTGTGAACACGTCCCAGTTCGAGCGCGCGCTCGCGGTCTCTGAGCCCGACCTCAGGGTGACATGGCTGCCCAACGGCGTGGATCTGGAGCATGTGACCACGCGCAATGCAGCGGACGTCGAACGAGGCTCGATCGCCTACGTCGGTACGCTTTATTTCGGCCGAAATCTGAATTCCGTCTGTGCCGCGATGCGCAGGGTACTGAACGAGAGACCCGAGGCGGCCGCTACTCTGAGACTCAATGTAGCTGGTCCCATGGATGATCCACACCGGCGCAAGTTTCAGGAGGAAATAGAAGCCGCCGGTCTTGCCTCCGTGGTGAATATCCACGGTTCGCTTCCTCGGGGTCGGGCGCTGTAGCTATTGGGCCGTTCGCACCTCGCTCTGGTATTGGCGCAGGGTCAACCGATGCAGGTACCCGCCAAGCTCTACGAGTCGGTGGGACTCGGCGTTCCCACCCTGGTCATCGCGGAGGACACGAGTGCCGCGGCGTGTGAAGCGCGACGAATCGGCGCGATGACCGTGGACAACGCGGATGTGGATGCGTTGCAATCAGTGTTCGAAAACTTGCTAACTGGTGGCATTCCGACCACGATCCAGCCAAAGACACCCATCACGTATGCGCATCTGGCAACGCAATTGGACGGTCTGCTTCGAGAATCCTTGAACGCAGACGGTCGAATCCCGGAGCCGAAGGGCGCCGAGGCTCAGAGCGTCTGACGCTCAGAGCGGGAAATCGCCTGCGATAACGCTCGCCGACGGCTTTCGCGTAGAGCGCCTCGTACCTGCCGGCCATCACGGTAACGGTGAAATCTCGTTGCGCACGCTCCGCGGCCGCCTGTCCCATCGAGCTACGGAGATCCGGCTGCCGGAGTAACGACAGCAGTGCGTCGGCGAGGGCCGGTGCGTCCGCAGGCGGCACGAGAAGCCCCTCATGTCCTCCAGCGATCGCTTCGGGTATTCCGGCGATCGCACTTGCGACAATAGCCTTACCACCAAGCATTGCCTCCAACAGCGCCATAGGCAGCCCTTCCCAGAGCGATGGCATCACGAAGACATCGGCGAGGGTCAACAGATCCGCGACGTCATTCCTGTTGAGCACGATGCGCACACGATCACCAAGACTGTTGTCTCGAACATAGTCAAGAAGGGTCTGGTGTTGATCCCCGCCTCGTCCGCCGGCAATTATGAGTTTCCAACGCGCGGGCAGCTCAACAGAGTTCAAACGGGTCAGAGCCTCGAGCAGGACTTGATGACCTTTGTGACGCTCGAGGGTCCCAACGGCCAGAAGAACGCAATCGTTCTTCTCGATTCCGAACTCCGCGCGCACTCGCGTGGCATTCCCGGCGGCTGGAGCGATGCCATTTGGGACAACATCGAAGACAGACTCGTGGACATCGAGCGCCGTCGCAAACTGCCGTTGCGTAGCCCTCGAGACTGTGACCGTGTTATGAGATTGGCGCATGGCCCAACGGAGCGCGACACGCCTGCGGAGTGTCTTCCCAACGTTCAAACCGCCGTGCATGGTTATCAGGTGTGGAATACCGAGGAGTCGCGCCGCGGCGGCACCGTATACCGCCATGGTAAATTCGTGGCTGTGGACAGCGTCGATACGGTGCTCACGAAAGAGGTTCATCAGTCCGCGTACGCAGCCGGGATCGATGGGTCGCTTTAGCCGGAAGGTCTCCGGAGTGAAACCGACCCGCCTGAAGTGGTCTCCAAGCCAACCGACTCCGTGCGCTGGACCCACCGGTAGCACAGTGTGGCCTCTCCGGCGCAGCTCCTCGGATAGACGCAGAACCATCATCTCGGCGCCGCCCGGCCCATCGGATTCGAGCATCATGGCGATACGGAGCGAGGGCACTGTCGTCATCGTCGAGCGATCCAGCGTATGGACTCGTTCCAGAAGGGGACAGGATCAGACCACCGCAGGACCTCCTCGTAGTCTGCACGCCGCAGTGGGCCGAGCACGAGATCGCCAAGAGCCCGCCCAACTGTGCGTGTGTTCGGCGGCAGAGAACCCGCGGCCGCAGTGCGCTGGATCCGGCCGATCAGATGATCTATTTGCCCCCACCACCACCGACTGCGGACTCCAAGGCGGTACGAGGGCAGCTGTTGACTTTGGTCGCCCAGGACGCAGTCGACAAGAAGGCGGGGAAAATCGACGCCCGAGTCGATGGCGAGCTGCAGAGATCCCCAAAAGCGTCCGTTGACTTCCATCAGATAGGGCTGTCCAGTTGCCGAATCACGCTTGTATTCGACCATCGCCACGCCACACCAGCCGAACCGCTCCAACAACGCCATAGATCGATTGCGAAGCTCTTCATCGATGGCTACGCTCTCGCGATACACGCTTTCCCCGCCCGACGGAGGCTTTTCGCACAGGCGCTCGTGCGCGAACTGCGCCTTCAGCTTTCCGTCCCAGAGAAGCAAGAATATCCCCGTGCCCGGTCCGACCACGCGCTGCTGCAGGAGCAGCGGAAAAGCGGCGGGAGGGAGCGCACGCAGTTCTCGCTGCAACTCGGCCGCGTCAGCGGCGTACGCTACGGAAAATCTCGCGCGCACACCTGCTCGCTCACCGACAGAGCGCGCGGGCTTGATCACGATGGGATACCGGAGCCGCGAAAGGTCGATCGAGCTGACCGCGTCGACGTCGCGGAGAACCTCCTGAGAGGGGATCGCGATCCCGAGCCTGGAAGCTTCCTTCAGCAGTCGTTCCTTGTCAGTCACGGCCCTGAAGGCAGCGGCATCAGGAAAGGGAACGATTGCCGGAGAAAGCCTTGCACGCACCGGCAGAATTGCGAGCAAGGATTGCTCAGCGATCGGCAGGACTACTGCCGCTTTCTCCGCCGCAGCCACCGCGATAATCGCGTCGGCGAACTCTGTTGGCCGTTCCAGTGCATTTGGCACGGTTGCCGTCCGCGCGACGAAACGCGACCCGCCGGCGATTGATGCGCGGGACGACGAGGTGACGACACAGCGATAACCGGCCATTCCCAGCGATCGTACCACCGCCAGCGCGGCACGCTGCTCTCCGTCGGTGACGATCACTGTGCGCGGCATCACGACAGAAGCGCGCCCTGCAAACGCAGCCGAAGTCCGGCAACGGTTAATCCCGCACCAATGCTGAACCTTGGCCTGGCGAATGGAGAAACGTCGCCCGCATGGTGCCAACCTCCGTCAACACACAGCGCACCAGCATAGCACGCTTCGGCGACGGCGGCCCTGGCCGCGGGTGACTCGAGGCCGTACGGGTACGCAAGCCAGTCGATCGCCTTGTTCCCGAACTCCGTGCGCAACCATTCGCGCGAGCGGCACACTTCCGAGACGACCTCTGCTTGGGGGAGCGCGGCGAGATTTGGATGCGACCAGGTATGCGAGCCAAGGGTAATGCCCTCGAACTTAAGTGCCTCACAAAGCTCCGCCGACGTAGCCGTCCGAGCGTATGCAGGCACCTGATCGCGGGCGGGTATGGCTGCTCTCCTGGCCCAGGCGCGAACCCGCTCGTCAACGCCTCCCAGGTTGCGCAGTGCGTGGTTCCTGAGTTTGTCGTCGAGCTTCCCGCTTCCGTACAGGAGCGCATCCCACCAGAAGACATGGTTGTTCAGGCGCGCCGGTGCAACGAAGATGGTCGCTGGAAGGGCGCGTGCCGCGAGCTCGCGCACTCCAACATCCACGGCACCTCGGTAGGCGTCGTCGATGGTGATCGCGACGCGTGGCCGCCCGTTGCCGGGTTGATCGATCACGTCGAGCGAAACGACGTCGGCCTCCGCTGCCAGCACGTCGAGCTGATTGGCAAAGTCGCTTTGAGAAACGTACAGCGACTGCTCACCAGCCGGTGCTTCTCCATCAGGGATGACTCCGTGATAGGCGAGAATCAGACGCTTGCCCTGCACGCGGCGCTGTGTCATCCACCCGACCGGTGGCGAGGACATTACTGCCTCCACTGGCCGCTTTACCAGCGCTCGCACGCCGCCTCCCGCATCCTGACGCTCGACATCCAAGACGATGCCGCCCAAAGCGCTGGTCCGCACCACGGTCAAGTCCGCCACGCGGGCACGCCTACCGGAAGAACCGTACCGGTCATGTACGGCGGCTTGTCGATTCCGAACATCGAAAGAATCGTGGGCGGCAGGTCGCGAAGGGACACCTTCTCGCGAGCTACGTCTGGCCGAGTCCCAGGTACTCGCATCCACAGGATTCCGTCAGGGTGATGCATCCCGCTCTTGAGGCTTTCGACCTGATAGAACAGGCGGAAGAATGGCGTAGAGCTACCCTTTGGCCCGCCTTCGAGCACTGCATCGTGTTCCAGTTGAGAGTAGATGATGCAGCCGGAGAAGACGTTATTCCCGCGCTGCTCGACCTGCATTGCGGGAGAACCATCGACGCGCAGCGCGCTCAGACGAGCCGCCGCGGCAGCCGCATCCAGCTCGTTTCCGAAGCGAAGATGAAACTCTTCGGACATTACCGGCTCTACCTTTTGACAGCCGGTAATGCCCGCGAACGCGATCAGCGGCTCGAAGGTGCGAGCCCGATAGAACGTCTTGCCCCCAATGTCCTCATAGATCAGGCATGGCTGCTGACTGAGTGCGGTGGCCATTACTATCACCGCGTTTGCCGGGGCCGCGGCGAGGATGTCGCCGACTATACGATCCATTTCCTCATAGCCGTAACGAACCGCGTGCTGATACTCGGCCTGATCGGAGTCGGTTGGTTTGATCTTGAAAGGCTCGGGATCCATGTTGCGCCAGTGCGCATGCTGAAAATGAGCCGTGCTGTTAAGAAAAAACGTGGAGAATCCGGGGCGAAGCTTCCTGAAGTAGTGCAGGAACACATCGCGCTGGAGCTTGTCGAGGATGGTGGCGCGCTTCCATTTCCCCTTCCCCGTCCGTCGCTCGCTCCACAGCTGCGTGAGAATCGATCCGACCGTCCGCGGCGATAGCCCGTGAGTTACCATGAACTTGAGGAAACGCATATAGTCACCCGTCGACAACGGCACGCGGTCGTTCGTGTATTCCTGGACGTTTCGCTGGACGAACAGGTAGTACGGTTCCAATTCAGCGGGAAACGGGCTCACTCCAACCGTCCACGGATCAGGGACGACCGCGCCTCGCAGCGGCATGTCGTACTTGATGTTCATGCTCCCGCATACCCAGACCGTTTTTCCCTCGGCGGCGATCAGATCCCAGAGTGACTTCACCGCCAGCTTGTGACCATCGCCGAGATGAAAAACTCCATGCTCGTCGTAGGACAAGCCACTGTGGACTGTTACCCATTGAATCCACGGATCCAGATTCGGCGCGACTTCCTCGGCCACGGTCGTAAAAACCTGCGATGAGTCTCTTAAGCGTTTGAAATTGGGCAGGGAACCCTGATCGATGAAGGTGTCCATCAGAGCCGGACTCAACTCGTTGAACTCGAGCATGATCACGGGCGCGTCGATGCGGCGCCGCTGAGTAACCGCGGAGTACTGGGGGACGGACGGACGGGTGGCGACAGTCATTCGGACAGCGGGACGATTGTGATTTAAGGCCAGCTAGACGCGCGCTTGCACTGCGGGGGTTCGCACTTCAGGTGCCACTTTCAGAGGCCCTGGTTAGCCGAACACTCCCACGGCTATGTCCTTTCACCGCACCGACATAGGCCCGCCCTGTCGCGCGCCGCTCTCACAGCGAGCAAAGCCACCGCCAGGTAACTGTTGCTCGGTTGCAACACCGGTCGATTCGGGCCGCATCGAACGTACAGAGTACGGAAATATTTAGGTCGTGCGATTGCCTCGAGCCATCGTACCGGCAGCGCGAAAAGCGCTCGCAGTCGTACGCCACCCAGCAGCCAGGCTGTCAGAAACGCGGGGAGAAGAGGGACGCCGACCACCGTGCCCACTTGCTTCGCGCTGTGCCTGCACGGCCACGCACAAACCAGTAAGAAAAGCGGCCAGAAGATAGATGGGATCCATCCACGCGAATGACACGAAGAACGCGGTAACCGAGAAGCCTATCATCGCCACGGCAAAGAAGCTCGTAGCGGCGTACAGGAACCGCTCGGAATCCGTTCCACCGCGCCATGAGGCGGGAATGCGGCGCCGAAGGCGCGCAGGGCCGAACATTCCGACGAGCACGAGCGACACCCAGACCAACAGTCCCGGAACCCCCAGCTCGGCGCCGGCCTGAACGTAGGAATTATGAGGTGCCGTGCAGCGCATTGGTCCGTTTGGTCGCAACGACGCGAGCTTCGGGGAGATCGAGCACTCAGCTCGCGCGAAGTTGTCGATTCCCAGACCGAAGACAGGATATTGTGCCATGTAGGCTACCCCTCGCTGCATCACTGCCTTGCGTCCGTCGATATCGGTGAAGTTGTAATCCTCCGTCGGCTCCAGAATCGTACTCATCTGCTTCCAGTACCCCGCCGGTGCTCCCGCCGCGAGCGCCGCGGCTGCGGCGGCGAGCACAGCCAGCCGCCGCACAGCTGAAACGTTCTTCACAAGGATGAGGGCGGCGAACCCTACGGCAACGAAGCCCAGGAATCCGCCGCGAGACCCGGATCGTGCCATTGTCGCTGCGATGCCGGCAAGAATCGCTAACAGCAACCATCGCTTTGCGCCCCGGTCAACCGTAAGGAGCAGGAGGGTCAGGGGAAGACCAACCATCATCACGACGCCGAGGTCGTTCGAATCATAGGTGTAGAGATTGTGCAGACGGGCGACGTGGGTGCCGGCGTTGGCAATACCAAAAACGAATAACGAGAAGTACGCGAGGATGCCGCAGCTGACCACGTATGCCCAGACAAAAGTGTACAGATCGCGGACGTGCCTGATACTGAGGGCGATCAGGAACGCGTACGCCAGAGTCTTTACGTATGAGTCGAGAATGAACAAAGCCGATCCGCCAAGTGATATGCCGAACGCGACGGAGCCGCACGCCAGAATCGCCAGGGTGATGACCAGGCGGATTGGCCAGAGGCGCAGCACGTTGGCACGCGTGAGGTAGGCGGGGTTGAGACACGCGTAGCCAATCGATGCGGCTACGAGCAGAAGGGCCGGCCGAAGGCTGGCGAGGATCGGGTAATGCTGATGAACTCTGCTGATAGTGAGCACTGTCAGTACGAACAGCGCAATGCGCAGCGGGTCGCGCTCCAGGCGCAGACGCCCAGCTTCCGACGACTCAGACCCCACAGAGAGAAGGCGTCCGCGGGCAGTGGCTGGATTCGCCGTTAGCGGAGTCGAAGAAATCAGGGATCCGCGCACTGCGTTCACGTTGCGAGGTCAGCCCACTGTGAACGACTGCCTGCTAAAGGATTCGATGGAGAGGCGTCGCCGAGGAGTACCCCGGCCCCGCTGATGGGCAACGCTGGAAGCGTTCGAGCGCTATCGACGAACTGGTGGTACCAAAGCTGGGTTGACAGTACACCGACCATTGCTTCAATCTCTCCCTGTGCCGCGCGCTGCCCTGACCGACAACGCTGCATGAAATCGTTGACAGGTGCTGCAGCAAAGATGTTCACGCGGCGGAGCGCCTCGCTCTCGAGGTGCTCATCGATCAAAGAGGATCTACTCGCGAGTAAAACACCTTGTGAATCCAGTGCGCGAGACGGAGTCTTTCCGTCACCGTTGATCCGATTGGGCAGGATCCGCGCAGCCCACCGTCGCAACACATCCTTGTCGCGCGATCCCCCAAGCCGCGATCCGGTCGGGAGGGCTGCGGCGAACTCAAAAAGACGGTGATCGAGAAACGGATATCGGCCTTCGACGCCGTGGGCCATCGTCATTCTGTCGCCGCACGAGCCGAGAACATACGGAGAAAGCCTGGTTGTCATCTCGAGGTAGGCCGCCTGATTGAGTGGCGACCATCCAAAGAATCGCGTTGGAAGAGAGGCGCGCAGCTCGCCGATCACGTCGATGCTGCCCACTCGATCCCTGAACTCGCGGGTGTAGAAATCCGAGATACGCGATCCGCGGAATCGCGGGAGATGGGAGAAAAGGGGATCGGCGGCGGGCTGCGCCCCTTCCAGTAGAGAAGCTTCCCGCCGTTCCGAAGCTTCCTTGAATACATCGTTGCCCAAAAACATCTCGTCGGCGCCGTCGCCGGCAACTACAACCCTCGTTCCGGACTGTCTGGCCAGCTTCGCCAGATGGAACAGCAGCGCTGGTGCGGTTCGCAGGACCGGCGTCTCGGTATGCCAGATTACCTCGGGAAAGCTCTCGGCAATGGTATCGGCGCCGATGATGGCATCGGTGTGTGCGCTACCGACCGCTCGACTGACTTCGCGCTGGTCCAGGCCCGGGTTGAATTCCGGTGCTGCATGGGTGACGGAGAAACTTTGGAGCGGGCGAGCGGATGCGGCCGCGGCAAGCGAGGCGGTTATGGAAGAGTCGAGGCCCCCGTTCAGATACGCACCGACGGCGACGTCGCCCCGAAGGCGCATCCCAACGCTGCGCAGCATGATCTCGTCGAGCTGCTCGATCACATCGACCGGCTCGTCCGAAGCCTCGGGGAAGTCCAGCTCGTAGTAGTACCGAAGCCAGAGCGCTCCATCGCTCCAGATCCCGTACGTCCCCGGCTCGAGGGAGGCGATGCCACTGAACGGAGTCCGAGGCGGCCGGGCGGCGCCCAATCTGAGAGCCTCGTCGAGCCCGCGCGGATCCAGTCCTGGCTCTACTTCCCCACTGGCGAGTATCGCCTTGATCTCTGACCCGAAATAGAGGTCGCCGTCGCGCTGGGCATAAAACAGTGGACGAATACCAAACCGATCGCGGCCCAGGAGGACCGTCTCGCGGTTCCTGTCGTAGATCGCAAAGGCAAACTGTCCGTCGAGTCGTTTAAGGAGGTCGGCCCCCCACTCTTCATACCCATGTACGAGAACCTCCGCGGGACAGCGACTGCGGAAAACGTGGCCTCGTTGTTCGAGCTCGTGACGGAGCTCAGGGTGATTGAACACCCCACAGCTCGAGGTAAGGACGATCTGACCATCTTCGTTCGTTAGCGGCTGCGCGATGCCGCCGCCGTCCATCGTGCTCAGTCTGACGTGGGCGAGGCCTACTTTCCTGCCTGAATAGAATCCATGGCCATCAGGCCCTCTGTGTTTGATGGCGGCGGCCATTCGTCCGAGTGAATGAAGCGACACTCCGGACGGTTTGTGCCGCGCAATACCGGCTATCCCGCACATTTTGACCTACCCCATCGAAGTCGTCTGCTATTCGCGCTTTCAGCCCGTCAGTAAGCTGGCAGCGCGTGTGAGTGCAAGCTTGGCACCCTCCATCCGAGCGCGGCGCCGCATCATGTGAAAAGCAGCTTAAGTCCGTAGATGGCAACGATATACGCACGCCCACCCTTGCGCGAATCCGGGGTTCTTGTATAAGTGGGTGTAGGGAGTCTGCAACAGCCGTTGGGGATCAGCGCTGGTGTGCGGGCTTGAGCAAGCTGGCGAGGGTTTGCGCGCATCGGTCCAAACGATCGAACGACGCCTCGAACACATCGCCGGACCGGTTCCACGGATCGATAATTCCGCGACTCGCACCCGCTCGGGGATCAAGGTCGCCCGCGATCACGATTCGAGCGCGATCGATGGGAAACATTCTCGCCAGGTGATGAGCCTGAAAGGAATCCATCACGATCACGAGATCAGCGCTGCGAACAGTGGGCGTTGTCAGCGGGCGTGAGCGATGACGGGAGAGATCGAGACCACGCTTGGCGCCGAGACTCAGCGCGGTTTGTGGCACGGCTCGATCGGCACCGACAAATCCCGCGGAGGTGACCGCGGTTCCGGTGAGTGCCCTCTGGAGCACTGCCTGCAGGTACGGACTTCTGCAGATGTTGCCGTGGCAGACGACCAGTATTCTTCGAGGCTTGTCTCGTCGAGAGATGCGACTCATGACCGCCCGATGACGACGTTTGTGCAGAAGGCGGTCCGGCAGGTTGCGAGCTGCGTCATAAGCGTGCTTGAGCACGCGACGTGCTGCCAATCTGCCGTGCGAGGTTCCGGTCATGTTGCGGGGACGAGCATGCTCAGGTCGGGGCTGGGCCTTCCGAGCCACTCGGCTACCCTGGCAAGATCATCGTCATTGACTTGAAAATGCGTGGGCACAGTGAAAAGCCGGTCACGCAGCAACTTCGATCCCGATCCCGCTCGCTCGCCCGCGGCGAGAAGGGGTGCAAGCTGCGGGTGCTGCTCGAGGGTCATGGGATAGCCGCGACGCGCGCCCAGATCTACGGATGGTGTGAGGCTATCGCGGATGTCGATCAGGGCAAATCGGAGATAGCCGGATTCCCCACCTGTAATTGGGCAAATCGCCTTTACTCGGGATGATCCGGACAGGCGTGCCAGCAATGTATTAGCGCGCTCTTGTCGGCTCGATATCTGTCGCGGGTCATCTCGGAGCGCCCAGCGCAACACAGCGGCACCGGCGGCCGACATGGCGCGTGGCGATTGGGGAGCGCGATACACCATCTCACCGAGCCTGAGGCCGGGTATCGACGACGGAAGCCTATAGAGGTAGGGATGCGTGAGCAGCCGCTGAGCGACCAGGCTCACCACCGCTGTTCCGCCGTTCGATCCACTTGCCAGGACCGAACGCTCACGCGACGCCCATTCAGCGAGTTCCGGAGTTCTCACCAGCAATGCTCCACCTGCGCCGGCGGTCGTACCCTTTCCGCGCCCGAAGCTGAGAATCGAAACATCTCCAATGCTGCCGAGTAGAGCGCCCGACAACGTTCCCCCGGCACCTTGAGCGGCGTCCTCGATAACTGGTATTTCATGGTCGGCTGCGATCCTGGCTAAGCCCTTAATGTCGGCGGGATAGCCGTACAGGTGCGCCACGACGATTGCGTCAACACCACGGCTGATCACCGCACGAACGGAATCGAGATCGGGGCTAAGCGTCGCTGGGTCGACGTCGTAGAGCCGGACGCGTACTCCCGCGCCGAGAGCTGCAGTGGTGAGATCGATGCATCCATACGCGGGATATGCTACCGTCCCACCGGGTCGCACGATTTTGCGCAGCGCAAGGGTCAGCGCCGACGTGCCACTGTCAGTCAGAACAGCATCAAGCGCTCGATAGCGTCGCTTCAAAGCAGTGGAAACTTCAGCATGAGCGCCGGCATGAAAACCAACCGCGGCACTAATGCCGTCCAGCAACCCGCGTGGCGAGACACGTGACAGAACAGGAGCCTGTCGGCGCCAGCTCATGGGATGTACCGGACGATCGATGGACCAACCTTCGTCGCTATCGACTCTGGTAGCCGCCGCCAGACTTGCGGGCCCCACCGGAATGGACCTTCCCTGGGAGACGGCGTTGTAACTCCGTTGGACGCGGCGAGACCATACCACCACAACTGCTCTTCCCGACCGCCCCACTGCATCTTGAATTTGTGCGTGCCCGCGCCACGCGTGCACCGTCCGAAATTAAATCGCTTCACACCCTCCGCGATCGCTCGCTCCATGACCGCCCAGTAAACCAACATGTTCGGAGCTTCGCGGTTGTACTCACGGAGCGATGAGGCCCACGTCATCTCGAATTCATCGGCAAAACGAAAGCCCAATCCGCCGGCAACCGGCTGTCCGGCGAGATAGGCACAGCCGATCCAGCAATCGTCAGGAAACTGATTAGCGATCTCCCGAAAAAACGTCAGCGACTGAGTGGGGGTCCCCAGGTCACGCATGTGTCGGGCAAAAACCGAGAAGAACGACTCGAGCTGATCGCGACCGAAGGCGACCGTAACTCCCTCTTTCTGAGGTCGACGGATTTGGCTCCGCAACTTGGCGCTGAAGCTACTGAATAGCGCCTCAGCGCTATCCGGCAGGTCGAGGACAACGGTGATTTTCCGGTGCGACACGTCGAGTGGCGTGTCCAGCGGCACGCTGCTGCGCAGCTCGAGCAGCTTGACCCGATCACGCTGGGCAACAGCAACCGCTTTCGCGGTGAGCGCGCGAATTGCCGCGTCGGTGCCCACAGGGCCGCCATAATTGACGAATGGCATCGACACGAGATAGTGTCCGAACACAACGCTTCGCACCCGGACCAATGGAAGTATGCCGACGAGCTTGCCCTCTTCGTCGCGCGCAGCGAGATAGACGCACTCGTGGCCGAACACCCGCTCCATAACGGTACGCCAACGCAGTTTATGGAAGTGTGTGTATCCCCTTTGCGTCGCGGCAAACGTATCCCATTCCTCTTCGGACCCGGTCATGGCGTCCCATTCTTCCTCGGACCCGAAGACCTCGACGTGCAGTGTCACGCTGCTCCTGCCGTCGTGATCGTCCTCGTGCCTGCATCGAGATGCGGGAGATAGGAAGCGATTGTGTCGAAGCGGAACTCCCTGAGCAGCCGATCGATACGCTCAAGAGTGCCGGCCAATCCGCGATAATGCCGAATTCGATTCAGAGCAGACACGGCGAGCCGCGGTTGGCCGGGATCGACTTCCCACGGGTGGATATAGAAGGTGGCCGGCTCGCTTCGCTCGCTCGCCTCCCGAAATGCCCGGCGAATAATTGCGAGTGGGAACTGCCGCAGGTAGCCGCCGCCAGCTGCGGGTACGGGAAAGCGCAGAATGCTCGTGGTTGCGAGTGGAAACTCGGCGATCCGCCCGGCGGCGCGCTCAATCACGTGAGGGGTGCGGGGTGAACTGGGATAGCCGTATCCACGCCGGTGAATGGGAAAGAGGCTGGAGTCGTATCGATAACCCTCCTCGACCAGGATATCGAACGCCCACTCCCAACCCGGAATAATTGAAAAGCTTGGCGCCCGATAGCCAAGTATTTCCTGGCCGGTCAAGTCCTCGAGCGCTTGCTTGGACGAACGGACGTCGTCCCGAAACGCCTCTCGGCCAAGCGAGGTCACCCGTTCGTGCCAGAAGCCATGAGAGGCGATCTCATGGCCCGCGTCAGCGATGGCGAGCACGACCTCCGGGCGATGTTTCGCGATCCACCCAAGCACGAAGAAAGTGCCGCGCGCTTTGCGCCGGTCGAGCAGCCGGAGCAACGCATCGATGCTCCCCGCAAGTCTGCTCGGCCGCGAGATCCACTCCTCCCTAGAGACGGCGGATTCCAGAGCTTTAACCTGGAAGTATTCCTCGACGTCGACGGTAAAGAAGTGCGATGTCGTATTTCGGTGCATTGGGAATGTGTGAGACGAGGCACGCGCTCAACCGGGCGCTACCGTGGCGTTCGCAGGTCAAATGCCAAGCTGGTAGGTCGTCGCGTCGGTTGGAGGGCTAGCGCTATCTCCTTGCGGCAGAAGGAGTAGCGTGCTCAGCGCACCGTTTATCAACCGGGCACGGGGAAGGCGATTATGTGCGAGTGTTGCCCCTGCGCCACACGTCGCCGGGTTGGAATGTGGCCCAGGCAGCCGGTTAGCCCTGTGGAATCCCTATAGATAGCGACCACATAGAGACCACGCGCACTCTAAGGAATACGCCCGGTTGCGAGGCGTAGATTGTCGATGAACATGGACTGGGTCACCGGTGAGCCATCACCCATGTAAGGCGCGATCAAGAACTGGCTGAAC
This sequence comes from Gemmatimonadaceae bacterium, assembly GCA_041747535.1. GTDB lineage: Bacteria > Gemmatimonadota > Gemmatimonadetes > Gemmatimonadales > Gemmatimonadaceae > UBA4720. Next base: position 6,419 of record JBGTEZ010000044.1, on the reverse strand, counting down.
TGAAGGGTCGGGCGCGCCCCGGCCCTGAAGACGATGTCGCGTCGATCGATGATGAGAGCTCCGTTGAACCAATACTGCATGACGCCGTCCATCTGGCCGATCCCATTGACAATCGTATTCAGCTGAAAGAAGACCTCGACGAAATTCCAGTTGTTTTTGTACCCAGCTCCGGGTGAGGGTTGAAATACGACTGGCCCGGTGAGCTGCTTACTATTGTACCACGAGCCACCGCCGGCGGTGTAGCATTCCGACAGTATGTTTGTTTCGGCGACGCCGTTGCAGCCGGCGGTCGACCGGTTTTCCGTTACCCCAATGAGGTTGCGCGGCAGAGATCCGTAACTGGTGTTGATCGATTTGTTGTCCTGAATGGATAACCGGGGAGCGCCGCCGTTCTGATAGTTGTGCTCGACGTACAGCGTCAGGAAGTTGCTGGCCGGGCCATCATAATCGCCATCCAACGTGCTCAGGACGTAAAGCTCGTGAGGATGGTAGGACTTCTGGGAACCAATCCAGTTCGCGCTGTATTTGACGTGAAAGCTGATGTAAAGTGAGTTGGTCGGAGTGAATTTGTGTCGCTGCGCCCCGCCTACTGTCGGCGTCGAGGAGCCAGCGTTAAAGCGGTACTCAGACGAGCTCACACTGCCCGCAATGTGCTCGGTGGTATTGAGCAGCGCACTCGTATTGTCATACCACCCGCGTGAAGCAAGATTCGCGTCCTCGAAATTCTCCTGAAATAGCAGTGTCCCGGACGGCGGCGGTGGCGGCGGAGGTGGAGGCGCATTCACGGTTATGGCCGAGGTGCCACTCTTGCCCGACGAAGTTGCCGTGATCGTGGCTGATCCGCCGGCGACTCCGGACACAACACCGTTGGCACTGACCGTCGCGATTGCCGCATTGCTGGTCGACCAGGTTACTGTCTGGCCAGTCATAGTATTCCCCTGCGCATCCTTGACGACGGCGGTGAGCGAAACCGTCGCCCCGACAGCGATCGAAGCTGAGGGCGGTGAGACCGTCACCGTGGTTACAACAGGTGGTGGGGGCGGTGCCACGTTCACAGTGATACTCGAGCTACCGGACTTCCCGGACGCCGTTGCCGAAATGACCGCTGATCCGCCCGCAACGCCCGTTACGACTCCACTCGAACTGACCGTGGCGGTCGCCGCATTGTTCGTCGACCATGTGACGACCTGACCGGTCATCACATTACCCTGCTCGTCCTTGACAACCGCGGTGAGTGTTGTCGTTGCGCCGACCAGAATAGAGGCTGACGGTGGTGAGACTGTGACGCTACCAACTGTTGGCGGCGGTGGCGGTGGCTCTGGAGCAGTGACGGTGACGTCGGACGTCCCGGTTTTTCCTCCGCTTGTTGCCGTGATAGTGGCCTGGCCGGCAGCGAGCGCAGTGACCATTCCGCTCGTGGTGACGGTGGCGGCCTGGGAGTTGTTGGTCGACCACTCAACGGATTGACCGGCCATCGTGTTGCCTGACTGGTCCTTCACTGTAACAGCGAGGGGCTGCGTACCACCGGCGAGGAGCGTCGCGCTAGCGGGGGTTACAGCTACAGTTGTGACGACCGCAGCTGGAGGAGGCTCGGTTGTAACACTGGTACCTCCGCCCGAACACACAACCAGCAGCGGAACCGATAAAATCCAGGCCCATTTGTAGGACGCGGTGCTACCGAGTTTTTCGCGCATGACGAGCCTCCGTTGCGGTGCTCGGCAATAAGAACGCCGCCGCGGCACCGATGAGTCATATCGGATTCGCTGGCGGCTCGGCTGGCGTGGCGAGAATTCGCTATAGCCCCGTGGCTCTGCGACACCGCCTTTCGGCGGTTTTGCTCTGGGCAGCGTACACATGGTCCATCAGATGGCGTAGCAATAACGCAAGACTAATTGACTACTCCTACATTATTGAGACGCCTTGGGCCCTCCCGCAGTCACCGCTTAACGGGCTGTAATCGTTTGATTGGGAAGTCGCGGACCCGTGTAGTTAGCCCACCACAGATTGCCGGAAACCAGCGACAAGGAATGGGTGCGCGCCGGCTGCTGGCTAGTTCGGCGCGACAGTAACACAATGTGATCCCTGTACTTACGCATTTCACTGGAAATAAGGCGGAGCGGAATGGAAGATGCCTTTGTCGGCCGCCGAGAGCCTCTAATCGTGCCGGCTCCCTTAAAAGTCGCTTTGCGCCGGTAGGGCGATCGCGAGGGAACATGCGGCTACATCCTCCCAGGTGAGACTTTGATCTCGTCACATTACGATAGCGTCCGCCAGAAGCTGCTGGCGAGCCCAAGGGTGTGGCTCGTAACCGGAGCTGCCGGCTTCATTGGTTCAAATCTCGTCGAGGACCTGCTTAGCCTCGGCCAGACGGTGATCGGTCTCGACAATTTTTCCACTGGCCACCGCTCGAACATCGAAGAGGCGATGTCGGCCAATCCGGATGCCGCCTTGCGCGCGCGGATCATCGATGGCGACATCCGTAACCTCGACACCTGCCGAGCCGCTTGCGAAGGGGTGGACTATGTGCTCCACCACGCCGCGCTTGGGTCTGTCCCATGGTCGATGGATGATCCGATTCGCACGAACAGCGTAAACGTCGTCGGCTTCGTGAACATGCTCATGGCGGCAAAAGACGCCGGCGTTCGTCGCTTCGTCTATGCGTCTTCGAGCGCGGTCTACGGCGATACGACCGATAATCCACAGGTCGAAGAAAGAGTCGGCCGCCCCCTCTCGCCCTATGCCGCGAGCAAGGCTGTCAACGAGACCTACGCCACCGCGTTCGAAATGAGCTATGGCCTGAAGACAGTGGGCCTTCGCTACTTCAACGTGTTTGGAAAGCGCCAAGATCCCGCAGGAGCGTATGCTGCCGTCATTCCCCGGTGGATTTCAACGCTGCTGCGTGGAGATCGGTGCCGCGTCTTCGGCGACGGCCAAACTACGCGTGATTTCTGTTACGTAGCTAATGTCATCCAGGCAAACATTCTTTCTGCAACCGTCAACGACCATGACGTAACAGCCCACGCATACAACGTTGCGACGGCGGAATCGGTGACGCTAAATGAGCTGTTCTACATGATGCGCGACAACCTCTCACCGTACCGCCCGGCCATCATAAATGCCGAGCCGCGCCATGACGATTTCCGAGCAGGTGACGTAAGATTTTCGTGCGCGAGCATTGAAAAGGCGCGTCTCAAGCTCGGATTCTCCCCGAGTCACGGGGTTGCCGACGGCCTGAAGGAAGCCGTGGCGTGGTACGTCGCCCGCGCTGAGTCGCAGGAGTTCACGACTCCTTCTTCTCTGGTTTCATCGTGACGGAGGCCACAGCTCCCCGGACGCTCAACGCTCTTATCGGCTGTAGCGATGAATGGATGTGTCGCTCCCTCCAGAGCGTCTTCGAAGAGAAGGGCTACCCAGCCACTCGCGAAGGCTCGGGGAAGAAGGTGTTGAAGCTGGCACGGAGAGGAATCTTCGACGTCATAGTCCTCGACGAACCGCTCGACGAGCTTTCGGCCGTCGATGTGTGTGTCGCGCTGAGGGACGATCCGCTGTTCGATCACGCCACCCCCATTGTCGTGACGTCATCCGCGCACGCGACACCGAAAACCCGGGCTGCCGCTCTCGCCGCAGGAGCCTGGGACTACTGTACTCAGCCGCTCGATGTCGACGGACTGTTCATGAAGCTCGAGACCTTTCTCCGCGCACGACGCGAGCTGGCGACCGCACAGGCTCAGTGTCTCATGGATCCGACGAGCGGACTCTACACCGCGTTCGGGTTACAGCAGGTTTCCGAGCAGCTCGGAGCGCGCGCCCTCAGGCGTCACGAAGGCTTCGCTTGTGTCGCGGTTTCATCGTCTGCGACAGACAAGCAATCCTCAAAGGAACAGGACCCCTCCGACGGCGATGGATTCGCCGAAATGGCGAGCATCGTCCGCGAGCAGATGCGGAAGTCAGATGTGGTCGCGCAGACGGGAGCGTCGCGGCTGGCCATCATCGCGCCGGATACCGACGCCGCGGGTGTGCGTCTTCTGGTCGCACGGTTTCAGCGCGCACTGGACGACGCATCAAAGGACACGACGCTTGGCGGCCGTTTTCGCTTGCAGGCGGGCTACTGTGCCGTCGCCGACCTCGCGACCGCCAACCTGAATCTCACCGAGCTCGTCCAGCGCGCCGAGCGCGCCCTCGACCGGGTTTCGACGGGAACTTTTGCCGGCGGAATTGCCGGCTGGGATGAGCTGCCGCTGGCCTGATCGGGTCAACAACCTCTGGCTCCTGCCGATTTCGTCGGCGGGGGAGCACAAACTTCCGTTTCTCCATAACCCAGGAGTGTACGGTAAACGCATAGCGCCTGTCGGCCAGGCCGCTATTGACGAGATTGGGGTTTGCCCCCAAGTTGTGCGCCTGCCAACAATGTCCATGTGACGGAGATCGAATGTCGCAGGTAGATCGGGGTGGGACGGAATCCGCCGATGCGGCTATCGCCTTCTCAGATTACTCCCTGCCGACCGCTGCGCTTGGCTGCAAATCGAACGGAAATGGGGACAACGGCTCTCGCCTGGGGGCCGCTTCTGTTTACGCCCCATCGCCGCTCATGCGCGCACTCGAATGTGCCGCCGATCGCACATCGACCAGCATCGCGCACGGCACGAGACAATCCCGTGCGGATATCCGTGACCAGCTCACCCAGGTCACGAAGTGGCTCAGCGCCAGTCTGCAACTGGATGCGGACCAGGAGGCGCCTATCCCTCCGGTCATCGCGCGCGAATACGTCACCACCCTCCGCGCAAACTTTCTCGTCGCTCTCGATTCCGCCGAGGGCCTCGACGCCCGTGAGGTCGTGCGTTCTCTCAGAAGGCTCGACGAAGCAGAAGATGCCTGGAGGCGTACGGACAGGGGAAAGTTCATCACTCGTCTCACGGGGTCTGACTGCGCCGATGCAATCGTCGCAATCGCGCACGACATCAGATCGCCGCTTTGCTCCATCCTGCTTCTAGTGGATTCATTGAGGCGAGCCGAGCGAGCGACCGTCAACCCCGTCAGGGACCGCCAACTTGGCCTGATCTACGGCGCGGCGCTCGGACTGAGCACCACGGTTTCGAACCTCATCGGCGCAGCGCGAGGCGAAGGGCTGGTGCAGGGTCAGCCACTGCCATTCTCCGTTACGGAAGTAATGCATGCGGTCGAAGCAATCGTGCAACCGATGTCCGAGGAGAAGGAGCTTCCTCTGAAAATGGTTTTCCCAAAGAGCGACGGGCGCATTGGCTATGCGTCGGCGATCCACCAGTCTCTCCTCAACCTGACTTCGAACGCGTTGCGTTACACCGACACCGGATCGGTAACGATCGGCTGCACGGAAGCGTCCGGCGACCGACTCGAATTCTGGGTTGAGGATACGGGCCCGGGAATCCCGGACGATGTCCTCGAGCGACTCTGCTACGGTTTCCCCCCGGAGGGAGTCAAGCTTCGGTTCTCGAGTGCAGGACTTGGACTGGCGATCGTCCGCACTCTGGTCGAAGCGATGGGAAGCACCTTGCAGGTCGACAGCGGCAAGGAAGGAACGCGCTTCTCCTTCGTCCTGGATCTGGACCGCCGCAGGATAAGCTCGGAACGACCCTCTTTCCGAAGCGTGTGATCCATCGCCCGACCCGCGACAGCGCGGGTTTTTGCATGGAGCGTACAGGGATCGAACCTGCGACCTCCTGGTTGCAAACCAGGCGCTCTCCCAGCTGAGCTAACGCCCCTCAACCCCAAATATAAGCGGCCAAGGGCCTCCGGCAGCAGTCCGATCCGGAGGTTGTTACCGCCACGAACACTCAATCGTCAACCAAATGGTAAACGTTCGTAGCTGTATCTGAGTGGCTGTATCTGAGTGCCGTGCGAGACGCAGATGGCACCTCCGACAAACCGGCAAAGCTATCGAAAGGTAGCGACGCAAAGCCCCGACGCTAAAGCGCGGAACACGCGCCACGCGAGTCGAGCTACCGAAGAGGAGGCTTAATGCAATTCCCTTTGGCGCGAAACGTTTCACTCTGGCTCCCCTTCCCTCCCCGGAGCCTGTGATGGAAATCCCACAACAGCCACCGCTCGCCTTGATCGGCTGCAGCGAAATGTGGATGAGTCACGCCCTCGAGAGCGTATTCGAGGAGCACGGGTATGTCGTCGCACTCACGCGCTCGGCCGCACAGACCATAAAGCTGGCGCGGCGGACCAGCCACGACGTGATCGTCGTCGACGAAACCATCGACGACATGAATCCGGTCGACGTGTGCCGCACTCTCCGGGATGGGCCGCTCTTCGACCATTCGACTCCAATCGTAATAACTTCGCCCAAGCCAGTGACTCGTGCCTACCGCCTTTCCGCGTTCGCCGGCGGTGCATGGGAGTACTGCAGCAATCCCATTGATTTCGAAGCGGTATTTCTA
>JBGTEZ010000043.1:0-11204 GCA_041747535.1 Gemmatimonadaceae bacterium | reverse complement strand
CGCGCCTCGCGCTGAATCGCCTGGATCTCGCCGAGGACGGCGTCAAGAGCTCCGGCCATCAGTTGATGCATCGTTTCGGGATCGTCGCCCTCGACGAAGTGTGGTTTGTGACCATAGCCCGTCAGGAGGCTCGCAAGCTCTTCATGGCTTAACCGCGCCAGCACCGTCGGGCTGGCGATTTTGTAGCCGTTCAGGTGCAGGATGGGGAGCACGACCCCGTCATGCACCGGGTTCAGGAATTTGTTGGAAGGCCAGCTCGCCGCCAGCGGTCCCGTCTCCGCCTCACCGTCGCCGATGACGCACGCCGCGAGTAAACCGGGATTGTCGAAGACCGCCCCGTAGGCATGCATCAGCGAGTAACCCAATTCGCCGCCTTCGTTGATCGAGCCGGGAGTCTCAGCGGAAGCGTGGCTGGGAATCCCGCCGGGAAACGAGAATTGGGTGAACAGCTTCCTCAGTCCTTCGGCGTCCCGCGAGATGTTGGGGTAGAGCTCGCTGTACGTTCCTTCCAGATAGGTGTTGGCCACCATGCCGGGCCCGCCGTGACCGGGGCCACAGACGTAGATCACGTTCAGGTCATTCTTTCTGATCAGCCGGTTGAGGTGGACATAAATGAAATTCAGGCCCGGCGTCGTCCCCCAGTGACCGAGCAGTCTGCGCTTGACGTGCTCGATCTTCAGCGGCTCGCGCAGCAGTGGATTGTCTGCCAGGTAAATCTGCCCGACCGAGAGATAGTTCGCGGCGCGCCAGTAGGCGTTCATCAGGCGCAGCAGTTCCGGCGCCAGTGTTTCTGTCTCTGTATTCGCGTTTCGCAATTACTTCACCTCGAGCAAAGTCTCGCCAGAGTGGCTTCGTGCAGGTTACGCCTGAGGCAACGGTATCAATCAGGCAACATTCAATTCTGCCACGGCGTGCCCGTCGGCGGCGAGGTCTTCGCGTGGAGCGTCGTCGCTGATATTCGTGGATGCGAACCCCGGCTGCGAGCAGTCTCGCAGCGGCTGCGGCCCGCGAGCCACGTCGTGGAGACATGCCTACGCGCCCCATTGGTCAGTACCCGCACTTCGAACGTGATGTCGATGACGATACCGCGGATATGCGACCGGCGGTTCGCGCGACCCAGAGCAATCCAACGAATGGGGCGAAACGCGGCGACGCGTTCACCGGCGACCGGTAGCGTATCGAGGAGCTGTGCACGGAACGCTTCAGCGCCGAAGGCATCGTATAGGAAGAACACCGCGACGCCAGCGCGCTCTTTAAGGCAGAGCGCATTGCGCTGTCCGAAACCGCACCACCGCGCGATGCCAGGATGGTTGTACGCTGTTCATACAAATCGCTGCCTGACGCCGAGAGTCTGATTGGTGCGTTCGATAGAAGCCAGGGCACTAGGTTCGCGTCCCGCCAGCGCGCGAATCGCATCAATGCTTTCCGGAATCACTATGGCTTGATTGTCCACCTGATAGGCGTAGTAGGCCTCTTGCCCTTCGACAGTCAAGATGTCTTCCCAGAGGGCAACTTCCCACATTGCCCCGCGCGGACGCTCCAGTTCCAGCATCAGATCGGCGGTGACGTTGAGCGCCGTGACCCCTTCGCTGACGCGGATGAAGGCAATGCGGGAGTTACGACTGAACGCTGCCAACACCTCATCACGCGAGGCGACGCGCGAGAGTTCAACCGTCCAGTAATGGAGGTGGCCGACATTCTCCGGGGCCATCACAGCCATCGTCACCACATCGAGGTCGGGCGCGACCGTCTTGGCGTCCGGTCCCTGATGACTCGGAATCCTGGCCTCCGGCACCATCGTGTTGATGATGCCGTTCAGATGACTCTCCAAGGGATCGGTGGCGCGCCGGATGAGCACGCCGCGCGCCTTTCGAAGCAACCCGGCATCGCGCAACGCAGTGAGCGTGCGCACGGTCGCGGTCGTGTTGCATGAGACAACGCGCGTCGAGCTGCGCCCGACCGCGGATTCATAGTTGGCTGAAGCGACGAAGCTGTGGCCGGTCAACTCGTGCTTCGCCCCGCCCTGAAAGATGAACTTTACGTTCGCGCTCTCGTAGCGCGGTTTGTTCCTGGCATCAACGCCTCGTGGCGTGCAGTCCACGACGACCTCCGCCTCCTTGAGCAGGTCGTCCAGAGTGCCACGCACATCGATGCCCGCTTCCTTCATCTCGCCTCCTTTCTCGGCGAGAGCAGCGTGGATGGCGAACCCGCGCGACTGCGCACGGAGCACTCGGTAGTCGCCGGCTACGTCGGCGACGCCTACCATTTCCATGTCTTCCTGGAGCGCTACCGCATCCACCACTCGCCGCCCGATCACACCGTATCCGTTAACGGCAACCCGTATCCTGCTCATCGGTTCACATGCCTTCCTTGCACCCGTCCGACCTCAGCTCAGGCGCTGCTGCCTTCGTAGCCGTGCATTTTCGACCTCACTCGTTTTCACACGCGACCTTGCGCTTGGTCCTCTACTCCTTCGTCCCCGTCGTGGGGGAAACAATGAGCCGCGAATCTCGATGTTACCGCGGCTTCTCTATCATGGCAATGCTTGGCGGGCCTGATGCGACATTAGGCCCGCTCAACGGCGCTTTATCCGGAGTAAAGCCGAGGCATGGAGTGGAGTTGGCGTGTAGCTTTCCCGGTCGGTTGCATCTGTTTCGGACCATCGATGAGTGCTGGCATCGTCGAAGCCATTGTAGGGGGAACCCTGACCGGCTTTCATGTAAAACCGGACTGTCTTTCGATCTCGACCCAACTAGAATCAGGGGAGCGGCATCGACGGGTGTTCTTTCCAGTGGATCCACTATTCAGAAATGCTTTTTCTCCGCAGGATAACCGGCGTCGTTGTTTCCCTCCTTCTGCTGCAGACCAGCATTGCTGCAGCCGGCGGGTTCGACTGCGCATCCTGTTCCGAAGGGATGGACGCTGACGGATCCAACCATGGCTCGATGACAATGCCGAACACCCCGAAATCGTCCCTGGCCCTGGATGTTTCGGTACCGACCAGCCCTTCTTTGGGCCAGTCCGCCGCGGACTCCCACGGCGCAGCCTGCATCAGCATGGTGTCTTGCACGTCCCCCAGCAGCCTCCCCTCGACGAGGGCGGTCGAATCGCCGCCGACACATGCCGCAGGCGTTATCCCGCAGCCGGCCGCAATGGCACAACACCCTGGCCCCGCCCCCGAGGTTCCTCCCCCTCGAGCGTAGTGCCATGCGCTAGCAGCCGGAACGGATAATCGCCGCTCCGGTCTGACCACCGCGGTCCGCATTCGGCGACCGCAGCGAACGTCCCGCGTTGCGATCGACCGGGACCAGGGAGAAACACAATGGAAAGTCTCAACCACCCGGGCGCGAGTACCGGACGTGCAATTCACATGCGCCTCGTCGTCGTCGCCGCGATGATGACGCTAGTCATTCCGGAACTCGTTGCTGGCCAGTTGCCGGTGCTCGGTTCGACGAGGGATGACGCCGTGAAGGCTACGGCTGAATCGTCGACGCCGTTGCGCCTCGGGACAGTCTATGACGAGCTGCGAAAAGCGAACCCCCGCATCCAGGCAGCGGAGGCGCTGGCTCGTGCGGCTCGCTCGCGCATCCCCAGCGCCGGACTGCCTCCCGACCCGCAGCTCCAGCTCGGTTGGATGAATTATGAGCTGCCGGGGCTGAAACCCATGGAAGCTCTCGGTATGACGCAGCTTCAGCTGATGCAGATGCTGCCCCTCGGCGGAAAGCTCGGATTGTCGAGGAGCATCGCGAGACTTCGCGCCACGGCTCAGAGCGAACGGGCGCGAGATGCCTGGTGGGAAGCAAGGCCACTGGCCGCGATGCCATTCTACGAGATCTATCGCGCTGACCAGTCGCTGGTGGTTATGCGGGAGACTCTGCGCATTCTCAGCGACATCCGCGAAGTAGCTGGGACGATGTACGGGGTGGGGACCGGCAATCAGGCTGACGTGTTACGCGCGCAGGTGGAAATTGCCCGCATGACAGAGGACACGCTCCGCATGCAGGCGATGCGCATCGGTATGGCGGCGAGACTCAACGCCATTCTCGACCGACCGCAGGATACTCCGCTCGGATCGCCCGTGAAGCCTGCATTTCCGACAGCCATCCCGAGCCTGGAGTCGCTGGAACAACTCGCGTACGCGGCGAGACCGATGCTCAAGGCAGGCGCCGCCGAGCTGACGGCCGCCCAGTCGATGGAAAAGCTCGCTCGAAAGGAATTGTTCCCGGACCTTCAGCTTGGAGTTCAGTATGCCTGGCGAGGCGGGGCGGAAATGTCGAGCGGATCCTCTGGTGGAACCGAGCGAATGGGCAGCCTGATGATCGGCGCCAGCGTGCCGGTCTTTGCGCGCAGCCGGCAGTTAAAGTTGCGGGAGGAGGCGGCGGCCATGCGGCAGATGGCCACCGCGGATCTGACAGAAATGCGGGCCGGTACTCGCGGCGCATTGGGTGCGGCATACGCCGATCTCGTCCGCGCGCAACGGCTCGCCGATCTCTACCGGAATACGATCATTCCTCAGTCGCGTGCCACTGTATCGGCTGCTTTCGCCGCCTACCGTGCGGGCAGGGTGGACTTCATGACGTTGCTCGACAACCAGATGACGGTGAACAATTACCGCCAGGAGCTGGTGGCGCTCGAAGCCGAAGAAGGCCGTGCCTGGGCGGAACTGGAAATGCTGACCGGGAGTGCCCTGCTCGACCCCGCGGCTGCTTATTCGGGAGACGACAAATGAACGCCACCACATCGAATCCGTTTGGCTCTTCCCGGCCGTGGTCAAATCGCAAACTGGCGATAATAGCCGCCATCGTTCTCCTCGTCGCGGCGACAATTGCCTGGCTGGTCACGCGCAAGCCGGAGCCTGCCTCCGCGCGGCCAGCTCAGGAGCATGCGAAAGGCGGAGCGGGCCAGGCCATGCCTATCACCCTCACCGACGAGCAGTCGCGGAAGATCGGCGTTACTTACGCAACGGTGACTCTCGCACCGGTCAAAAGCGAGATTCGCACCGTCGCCATCGTCACGTTCGACGAAACTCGCGTAAAGACAATTTCACCCAAGTTCGAAGGTTGGGTGGAGCGGCTCCTCGTGAACTACACAGGGCAACTCGTGGCGCGCGGCCAGCCGTTGCTGACGATTTACTCGCCGATGCTCGTCAGCGCGCAGGAAGAGCTGCTGTTGGCGACGCGTCTTCGCCGAGACGTTCGGGACGGAACGAGCGAGGCCAGGTCGAGCGCCGAGGAGCTGGCTCAGTCGGCGCGACGGCGCCTGAGTTACTGGGATATACCGGCGAGCGAGGTCGCGGCGATTGAAAGATCTGGGCGCGTGCGCAAGACGCTGACGATTCTCTCGCCGTATGGCGGTTATGTGTTGGAAAAAAACGTACTCGAGGGCCAGCGCGTGATGATGGGCGACGCCCTGTACAAGCTCGCCGATCTGAGCGTCGTGTGGGCCGAGGGTGAGGTGTTCGAGCAGGACTTGGCCGGCGTGCGTCTTGGCCAGCAGGTCACGCTGGAGTTCCAAGCACTTGCGGGCCAGATGATGACCGGCCGGATCACTTACATCCATCCGACCGTCAATCCGGAAACGCGCACCGCGAAGATCCGCGTCGCGCTGGTTAACCAGGGGATGCGCCTCAAGCCCGGGATGTACGCCACGCTGCGCTCGACCGGTCTGGCGGCGAAGGCGACTCTCGGCGTCCCGCGGTCGGCGGTTTTGCAGACAGGCGAACGAAGTCTCGTGTTCGTCAAAACCGGCAATGGGCAGCTCGAGCCGCGGGAGGTGAAGGTCGGCTCGGCAAGCGACGACCGCATCGAGATTCTTGCCGGACTGCGCGCGGGAGAAACAGTGGTCGCCTCGGGTACGTTCCTCGTCGACGCGGAGTCGAACCTCGGATCGCTTCTCGGAGGCATGGGGAACATGCCGGGCATGGACATGGGACCTCCCCAGACGTTGAAGCCGTCGCCCGTGCCTTCGGGGCCGGCGCCGCGGAAGGAATAGCCGATGCTCGAGAAAATCATAGAGTGGTCGGTCGGCAACAAGCTGATCGTCGCGATCTTCACCGCGGCCGCGATCGTCGGGGGCGTGTGGGCGGTGAGGAACACGCCACTCGAGGCGCTCCCTGATCTGTCCGATGTGCAGGTGATTGTCCAGGCCGACTATAACGAGCAGGCCCCGCGCATCGTGGAGGATCAGGTCACCTATCCAATCGCGGCCGAGATGCTAAAGGTTCCGGGTGCGCGGACTGTGCGCGGATACTCCTTCTTTGGGGTGTCGTTCGTGTACGTGATTTTCGCGGATGGAACCGATCTGTACTGGGCGCGCAGCCGGGTGCTGGAGTACCTGAGCGGAATCAAGGGACGACTGCCGGCAGCGGTTTCCCCGATGCTCGGCCCTGACGCCACCGGACTCGGCTGGGTTTACCAGTATGCGCTCGAGGACACGAGCGGAAAGATGAGCCTAGCGGAGCTGCGCAGTCTTCAGGACTGGTATCTCCGCTATGCGCTGACGGCGGTGCCGGGTGTCTCCGAGGTCGCATCCGTCGGCGGGTTCGAGAAGCAATACCAGATCGACCTCGACCCGGCGCGGCTGCTGGCGTATCGGATCCCGATCACGCAGGTGATGGGCGCCATCCAGAACGCCAACAGCGACGTTGGCGCGATGGTCATGGAGCTCTCCGAGCGCGAGTACATGGTTCGCGGCCTCGGCTACCTGAAATCGCTCGCCGACATCGAGAACGTGGTCGTCGGGTCGACTCAGTCGGGAACGCCGGTGAGGGTTGCCGAGCTGGGTCGCGTCAGCGTGGGCCCGGCGGTGCGCCGCGGCATCGCCGAGCTCGATGGAAGAGGTGATGCGGTGGGCGGAATCGTCATCATGCGCTTCGGGGAGAATGCGTTGACGACGATCCGGAACGTGAAGAAGAAGCTGGCAGAGATGAAGAGTGGGCTGCCGCCGGGAGTGGTGGTTACGTCGGTGTACGACCGCAGCGATCTCATCGAGCGCGCGATATCCACCTTGCGTGGAAAGCTGCTCGAGGAAGGCGTGATCGTCGCTCTGGTTTGCCTGATCTTTCTTTTCCATGCGCGGTCGGCACTGGTGGCAATCCTCACGCTGCCGATCGGCATTCTCATCGCCTTCATCGGGATGCGGTTCGTCGGCGTCGGCGCCGACATCATGTCTCTAGGTGGAATAGCCATCGCCATCGGCGCGATGATCGATGGCGCCATCGTCATGATCGAGAACATGCACAAGCATCTCGAGCGAATGGCGACCGCCGAGGGGCAGGAGGGAAAATTCTTCGACACGGGCAAGCTGACCCTCGAGCAGCGCCGCCGCGCGGTGCTGGAAGCGGCGAAGGAGGTCGGTCCGTCACTCTTTTTCTCCCTCCTCATCATCACCGTCTCTTTCGTACCGGTTTTCTCACTGGAAGGCCAGGAGGGCAGGCTGTTCTCGCCTCTCGCCTTCACGAAAACCTTTGCGATGGCCGCGGCTTCTCTTTTGTCCGTGACACTGGTTCCGGTAGCCATGGGACTGTTCGTGCGCGGCAGGATCTATCGCGAGCGCGCAAATCCGGTGAACCGCTGGCTCATTCGCACATATGAGCCGGTTATCCGCGTCGTCTTGCGCCACCGCTGGCCAGTGATAATCGCCGCCGCGACCGCCGTCGTCCTCACTTGGATCCCCTGGAAGTCGATCGGCAGCGAGTTCATGCCGCGTCTCGACGAGGGCACGATGCTGTTCATGCCCACCACGCTGCCGGGGCTGAGCGTGGCGCGGGCGCGCGAGATCTTGAGAATCCAGGATTCCATCATCAAGCGCTTCCCGGAGGTCGAGCACGTGTGGGGAAAAGCGGGCCGCGCGACGACGGCCACCGACCCGGCGGGCCTCGACATGTTCGAGACCACCATCACGCTCAAGCCCGAGGACCAGTGGCGGAAGGGAATGAGCTATGATCGCCTCGTGGCCGAGATGGATTCCGCGACGAAGATGGCCGGAGTTACAAATGCCTGGACGATGCCCATCAAGGGGCGCATCGACATGCTTGCCACGGGCATTCGTACTCCAGTGGGCATCAAGATCTTCGGAGAGGACCTGTCCGAGCTCGAGAGAATCGGGAAGGAAGTGGAGCAAGCGGTTCAATCTGTTGCCGGTACACGCAGCGCGTTCGCCGAGCGTGCCGTGTCCGGGTATTACCTGGACATTGAGATTGACCGAGCGGCGGCGGCGCGGCATTCGGTCAACGTGGGAGATGTGCAGGCGGTCATTGCCACGGCGATCGGCGGGATGACGGTGACGCAGACGGTCGAAGGGCGTGAGCGCTATGGGGTGCGGCTCCGTTATCCCCAGGAGCTCCGCAATACTCCCGAGCGCCTTGCTTCCGTACTCGTTCCGATCAGTCACACGCTTCCTGGCCCGGGCTCGCCGGGAGGAGCGGTAGGAATGGCGCCGGGCGGAGCCGCTCCGGCGCCTGGAGGGATGGCCGCGGGCGCGGCCGCCGCGCAGATCCCGCTTGGCCAGATCGCGACGATACGACAGGTCGCCGGGCCGATGGTAGTGCGCACCGAAGATGCGCTGCCCACGGCCTGGGTGTACGTGGATGTCGCGGGGCGAGACATCGGCAGTTATGTGGCGGAAGCACAGCGCGTCGTCGCATCGCGAGTAACGCTTCCCACCGGTTACACGATGGTGTGGAGCGGCCAATACGAGTACATGCAGCGCGCGAAGGAGAAGATGACGGTCGTGATTCCGGCTACTCTCGCCATTATCCTGCTGCTCCTCTACTTCAATTTCCGGAACGTCACCGAGACGGCGATCGTAATGCTTTCCCTTCCCTTCTCGATCGTCGGGGGAATGTGGTTCATCTGGATCCTCGGCTATGACTGGTCGGTCGCCGTGGCGATCGGGTTCATCGCCCTCGCGGGTGTGGCCGCGGAAACGGGGGTGATAATGCTGATTTACCTCGACCACGCCTGGAATGCAGTTGTCGCGCGGAAGCAAACAGCGGGCGAACTGCCGGCGCTGCGCGATCTCTACGAAGCGGTCATGGAAGGCGCGGTCGAGCGCGTGAGACCGAAGATAATGACGGTGACCGCAATCATGGGCGGACTGCTTCCGATACTATGGGGAGGCGGGACAGGCGCCAGCGTGATGAAGCGCATTGCGGCGCCGATGATCGGCGGCATGGTGTCGAGTACCGTGCTCACCCTCGTGGTAATTCCGGCCGTCTACTCGCTGTGGCGAGAGCGCCAGCTGGCGGCGCAGACTGGCGCTCTGAGAGACTCGGGTGCTGATCGGACAGAGGCGGTACCGTCATCGATTCCGGTGGCGAATCCGACATAACGCCACGGCTCGCCAGACTCGTATCTCCGTCCCGTGTTCGACCTCGGGGTGTACGCTCCTTCGCGGGCCGCACTGTTGCAGCGCGCGCGATGATAAAACGCGCGCTGGGCCGCTGAAAGATTACTGGATTCACCGCCACGTCTGAGAGGCTGGTGAAGGTCTTAGCTCGATGCGGCCGTCGTCGCGGTCTCGGTCATTCTCACGCGCTTCAACAGGAGCGCGTTGGCGACCACGATCAAGGTCGACCCGGACATCGATAGCGCCGCGATCTCGGGACTCAGCAGCCACCCGGTCAGGGGATAGAGCAGACCGGCAGCGAGCGGGAAGGCGATCACGTTATAGCCTGCCGCCCACCAGAGGTTCTGGCGCATCTTGCGTCTGGTGGCGCGACTGAGGATGACGGTGCCGATCACGTCGAACGGGTCGCTCTTCATCAGCACCACATCGGCCGTCTCCATCGCCACGTCGCTGCCAGCGCCGATGGCGATCCCGACCTCGGCCTGGGCGAGTGCCGGCGCATCATTGATGCCGTCGCCGACCATGCCCACCCGCAGCCCGCGCGCTTGCATCTCCTTGACCTTGTCTGCCTTCTGTCCCGGCTGGACCTCGGCGAAGACCGTCTTGATGCCGAGCTCTTTGGCAACCAACGTTGCAGTGCCTTGATTGTCACCTGTCAGCATCGCCACATCGATGCCCAACGACGCCAGTCGATCAATCGCCTGCTTCGCATTCGGGCGAATCGCGTCTGCGATAGCGATCAATCCAGCCGAAGAACCGTCGAGAGCGGCATAGATGACCGTTTTTCCCGTCTGCTCCAGCGCCTGCGCTCGCTCAGACAGCCCACCGAGGTCAACGCGGTTGTCCTTCATGAGCTTGCGGTTGCCCGCGAGCACGGTGCGGCCGTCAACCCTCGCGCGAGCGCCGTGCCCCGGAATCGCCTCGAAATCTGAAGGCGCGCTGAGCGTCACGCCGTCAGCCTTCGCTTTATCGATCACGGCCTGCGCCAGCGGATGCTCGCTCGATTGCTCGAGCGAGGCGACGAGCCGCAGCAATTCGGCGGGGGTGACTGGCTTGCCGTCGGCGACGATCTCGACTACTTGCGGCTGGCCAATGGTTAGCGTGCCTGTCTTGTCGAAGATGATCGCCTGAAGTCTGCCCGCCTCTTCGAGTGCGGTCGCATCCTTGAAGAGAACGCCGTTCTGCGCGCCCTTGCCGCTGGCAACCATGATCGCCATTGGCGTGGCCAGCCCCAACGCATCGGGGCAGGCGATGACCACCACCGTGATCGCCAGCAGCATGGCAAAGACCAGCGTTGCTCCGGCGAACCAGTACCAACCAGCGAAAGTAGCAAAACCGAACACAATGGCCGAGATGGTCAGCACCTGGGCCGCTTTGTCAGCCAGTCGCTGCGATGGTGCTTTGGAGTTCTGCGCGGCCTGCACGAGCTTCACGATCTGAGCGAGGGCGGTCTCCGCCCCGACTTTGGTGGCGCGGAAGCGGAACGCGCCGGTTTTGTTGATCGTCGCGCCGATTACCTTGTCGCCGACAACCTTTCTGACAGGCATGCTCTCGCCCGTGATCATTGATTCATCGAGGTTCGACTCGCCCTCGACTACTTCGCCGTCGACAGGCAGCTTATCGCCGGGGCGGATCATGACGATGTCGCCCATTGCAACTTCGGAGGTCGGAACTTCGACGGGCTGACCGTTACGGATCACCGTCGCTTTTGGCGGGGCGAGGCTCAGGAGCGCCTGCACGGCTTTCGACGCTCCGGCCCGCGCGCGCATCTCCAGCCAGTGACCGAGCAGGATGAAGACGAGCAGCACCGCGACTGCTTCGTAGAAGACTTCAGCCGTGAAGAAGAACGTCGCGCC
>JBGTEZ010000042.1:0-2466 GCA_041747535.1 Gemmatimonadaceae bacterium | reverse complement strand
CCGCGGGAAAGCCGTTGAATCAGAGCATCGTGTGCATGCGGCAGTGGTAGGCGAAGACGACAAGCTCCTCGGTACTTCGCGCGACGCCAATGCCTTCACCTACTGGCGCAGCTGCGCAAAGCCCTTCCAGGTGATCCCCTTTCTCAACTCAGGCGGGTTCGACGCCGTCGAGTGGGGCGACGAGCAGCTCGCTGTCGCCTGCGGCTCTCACGGCGGCGAGCCGGAGCACGTGTCGCTGGTTGAGAAGATGCTGCGCGACGTCGGACTCGAAGAGGGCGATCTCGCCTGTGGTCCGCACGAGCCGCTGACACAGCGCGGGGTGAAAAAAATCCGCGAAGCCGGATCCAGATTCACCCGCCTCCACAACAACTGCTCGGGGAAGCACACCGCGATGCTCGCCTGGGCGCACCACAAGGGTTGGACGACGCGCGGGTACGAGCTGCGCGAGCACAGCGTTCAGCGGGCGATCATCAACGAGGTCGCGCTGTGGACGGACATTCCGTGCAGCAAGATCACGCTCGCGATCGATGGGTGTGGCGTCGTGGTTTTCGGGATGACTCTCGAGCGCATGGCGCTCGCCTATTCGCGGTTCGCGCGGGCTGCGCTCCGCGGCGAGGAGAATCCCGGGCGCGTCGTGTCGGCGATGGCGAAGCAGCCATTTCTGGTCGGCGGCACTGACCGGATCGATTCAATCCTCATCGCCGAAACCCAGGGGCGGGTGGTGGCCAAGGTCGGCGCGGAAGGAGTCCATTGCGCGCTGGTGGCGGATCGGGGGATTGGCGTCGCGATCAAAGTCGAAGATGGATCGCATCGCGCCCAGGTCCCGGCGTTGCTCCGCGTGCTGCAGGAGCTCGAGGCGCTTCCGGATCCGTTGCCGCCGCGGCTCGCCGAGTGGATGCGCAGGCCCGTCAAGAACAGCCGGGGCGAGGCCGTCGGCGAAGTGGTGATGCGCGCCGACGCCTGATGACGGCGCGCTCACCGGCGGAGACTAACGTTGCTCCGCTAACCACCGAGGTGAGGCACCTGGTACGGATCGCGGGCGCGATCGCCGGCTCGGATGAAGAAACGGTGCGAGCGGTGATGAGCGAAGCGGAAAAAGCGAATTCCGCGGCGGTCGACGAGATAATACTTCAGTCGTACCTGTTCGCTGGATTTCCACGGGCGCTCAACGCGGCGAGAGCGTGGCGAAGCATCTCGGGTACACCGGCGCCGGAGCGGGACGGTGAAGCCGATGGAGCCGATCTGGAGATGTGGCGCGAGCGGGGGCTCAGGACGTGCGAGATCGTTTACGGAGAGTCGTACGAGGCGCTGCGCCGGAACATCAGGAAGCTTCACCCGGCGCTCGACGAGTGGATGATCGTGGACGGGTACGGTAAGGTGCTTTCACGTCCGGGTGTCGATCTCCGGACGCGCGAGCTGTGCGTAGTCGCGGCGTGCGCGGTTGCCGGGCAGCAGCGGCAGCTTCATTCGCACCTTCATGGGGCATTGAATGCGGGGGCGACGCCCGCCGAGATTCGGGGGGTGCTGGATGCGCTTTCCGATTTGATTGCAGGGGAGGATCTGGGGCGGTACCGGCAACTTTTCGAGAAAGTGTTGGCGCAGTAGGGGACGATCCATTGGTCGGCTTCCGTGGTCGGTATCGACATTTGTAACTGCAAACTGCTGAGGGGAACGGGTACGAGGTGGGAGTAGCACAGGTGCGAGGTTATTAGGTCATTACCTCACGACTGATCCCCGCCTTTTCGCGGAAACTGCTCGCGTCCCCTCGGGTGGTGGTTTGCATCCGCGGCAAGTCGGCGTGCAGTGGCCTAATCACCTGCCACCTATGCTACTCTTACCTCGTACCCGTTCTCCTCTTCTTTGTCTTTTCCAATCGTAAACTAGGACTCAGTGTTCATAGATCGCGTTGTTATCAGGGTTGAGGGCGGCACGGGCGGCTCCGGCTGCACGTCTTTCCGGAGGGAATGGCGTACGCCCATGGGCGGCCCCGACGGCGGCGACGGCGGCCGTGGCGGCAGCGTCACGGTCCGCGGTGACTCGAACCTCGCAACGCTTCTCGACTACACCTACCGTGACAACTGGGTGGCTGAGCGAGGCGAGCACGGGATGGGGTCGAACAAGAGCGGGCGATCGGGCGCGGACATCGTCATGCCCGTTCCTCCGGGAACGATTCTGCGCGATGCCGCGACCGGTGAGATCGTCGTCGAGATCCTCGAGGACGGCCAGGAATTCGTCATCGCGCCGGGGGGGCGAGGGGGGAAGGGCAACGCATTCTTTGCGACTCCCACTCACCAGTCACCGCGCGAGTGGCAGCCGGGAGAAGAGGGGGTCATCCGGAGCCTCGAGATGGAGCTCAAGCTCATCGCCGATGTCGGCCTCGTCGGTCAGCCCAATGCCGGGAAGTCCACGCTCCTGTCCGTTATCTCCGCTGCCCGGCCCAAGATCGCCGACTATCCGTTCACCACC